>CAZAVC010000043.1:0-10345 GCA_964488265.1 uncultured Fimbriimonas sp. | reverse complement strand
GGAAAACGAGGCACGTCAACAACTTAGGCCCGCAAAGAAACTTGCACCCGCACAAAAACCTGCCCCCGCACGAAAACCTGCCGGTGATTGCCCCGGGAAACGTGGAACAAAAACCTTGCGGAGAGTGAATCTCGCGCGCCGGTGACATTGCGTGAACCGGTTCGTGGGGGAGGGGGCTGATCGGCCAGGATGCAGATCAGGCGCTCGACGAGGCTAGGAAGGTCGTCTAAGTATGTTTACGTTTATCGGAATCGGCATTGTGATGATATGCACAATCGTCGGCTATATCATGCACCACGGGCAGATCGCGGTCTTGATCGTGCCGAACGAGTGGATCATCCTCGGCGGATGCGCTGTTGGGTCGTTTATTGCCGCCAACGGCATGCAGAACACCACCAAAACCATCAAAGCCACGATGGGATTGCTGAAGCCCGACCCGTACACCAAACCCGCGTACATCGACCTCTTGAAGATGATGTATCAGCTCTTCAACGTGGCGAGAAAGGAAGGATTGCTCGGGCTGGAAAAGCACATTGAGACCCCGGACAAGTCCGAAATCTTGGGCAAGTACCCGGTGTTCCTTTCCAACCACCACGCTTCCGACTTCCTCTGCGATACCCTCAAAGTCATCCTCTCCGGATCGGTGAGCCCGCACGACCTGAGCGAAATGATGGAGCTAGACCTTGAGGTCGCCCACCACGAAGAGGCGCTCCCCGCCGAAGCAATGCAGACCGTCGGCGACTCCATGCCCGCGTTCGGAATCGTCGCCGCGGTTTTGGGCGTTATCATCACGATGGGCAAGATCGGTGGTGAAGCCGCCGAAATCGGTAAATCGGTTGCGGGTGCGCTTGTCGGTACCTTCCTTGGAATTCTCGTCGCTTACGGCGTCTTCGCTCCCATTGCACGCGCCATGACCCTGCGACTCAACAGCAGCGCCATGTACATGAACTGCATTCGGCACGCCCTGTTCAGCTTCGCCCGAGGAGAATCGCCGATCACCTGCGTCGAATTCGCCCGCCGAAACATCGAACCGTCCGTCCGACCAGGCTTTACCGAAATGGAGCAAGCCGTGAAGGAGCAAAAGGCCGCTTAACGGCCTAAAGGGGCACCATGGCCGATCACGGCACCGTCATTATCAAGAAGAAAAAGGTTCACGGGGGGCACGGGCACCACGGCGGATCTTGGAAGGTGGCCTACGCGGACTTCGTGACCGCTATGATGGCCTTCTTCATGGTTATGTGGATCATGGGCCTGTCCGACCAGACGAAGGCGCAGATTCAAGGCTACTTCAACGACCCGATGGGCTTCATGAAGAATCAGCCCCGGTCCAAGAACATCTTCAACGTCAAGTCGTTCCCCTCCGCCTCGCCCCAGCGCAAGCAAGCCGGATCACCCGGCGCAGGCGAGCGTAGCGGCGGATCGGATTCGGAGGTCACAGCTCAGGCCGCCGAAGGTGCCGAACTCGAGCGCCGAATTGGCAAGGCCGTAGCCGAATCCCCGAATCTAAAAGCGTTGCTGAAGTACATCGACTTCACCATCACCCGTGAAGGCATTCGTATGGAGTTTGTCGAATCCACCGGGAGCGTCTTCTTTGAATCTGGCTCTTCGAAGATTCGACCGGAGGCGAAGCGACTGATCAAGCTCATCACGCCCGTCCTGAGGGCAAGCGGACGAGGCATGATCATCGAGGGTCATACCGACGCCAAGCCGTACGGAGGCAAGGAGTACACCAACTTCGAGCTCAGCTCCGACCGGGCCAACGCCCTTCGGCGCATGTTCTCTTACAGCGGCATCCCCGACAATCGGTTCATGGGCGTGCGCGGCATGGCGGATCGAGACCTCAAAAATCCGCTAAACCCGCTCGACCTCAAGAACCGTCGAGTCACCGTTTTGCTCCCCTGGAACAGCGGCGATAGCGGGGTTACCGAACTTCCGAAAGAGGGCCTGAAGAAGAACCGAGAAGCCGAGTTCAAAGCAAAGCTCAACAACACGCCGCCGCCGATCGTTATTCGGCCGCGCGAGCCGTAAGTTTGTGGAAGGTCTCCTAAGAAAGCCGTCCCTACACGCTATCCACGTGCAGGGAAATTGCTCTTACACAGCGGTTGAAGAACTTTTCCACCGACCCGCTGAGAATCGCGCCGTTTTCTAACTTCGATCCGTCTTGAAACATCGAGAAGGAACTCACCGATGGCTGAAATCGCAGGAAGTCTTTGGCAGCACAATATGGCGCGAGTGGTGATTGTCGACGTGAGCGACGACTATCGTCTGATGCAGCCCCCCTTGCCCAGCGATCTGTATCCCATCCTAGTCGAAACTTGGCTTCCCAAGTATCGGCTCACCCAGTTCCTTCCGGAGGCCGATCTGGTGGCAGGGTATCTGTACGACTGGCACGAATCGCCCCAACGAGAAGACGATGTCTGGTACGTGGGCATGGTGCAGGAAGAGCTTGCACGATGCCTGCTGGAAGGTCACGGTCAGAACCTGCAGAAGCAGGTTGTGAACGCTTAAGCCTTTACCGAGCGTTCCAGATCAAACCGCTCTCCGAGAGTTATACAAAACCGGCTTATCCTCAAAAAGCGCCGGATAACTCTGGTAGAGGTGTAGGTAGAAGGGATACCACGTCTCGTTGGGGTCGGGCATTTTTACCTTCCGGTAATTCTTCAAACTCGCAAGACCTGTAAAGTCGATGGCGACGATTTCGTCGATCTCAAGCCTTCTCTCGGAACCCCACCCGGTGTACCAAATGATCTTCCCCTCATGTTCGTACAGGTACCACCCTCGCCGGTTCTTCTTCATGCGGAGTTCCGCATAGACGATAACCGGCAGCGCTCCACAGATAGCAAGTGTAAACCTCAACCACTGGTCCAGCCTCGACGATGCCTCGTACCAGATGAATCCCGTAAAAAGGGCGGCTATCGGCATAACAATTCTAAATCCACGAAGAAGCTCATTCGGATGGATCCGGATGAATGATTGAGGTTCCCACTTCTTCTCCTCGTACATGTTGGCAAGACGTTCAAACACCTCGTAACCTCCGTTGCCGCGCTAATCGGCCAGGTGCTTCATTTAACCTCGGCGTCGAAGAAGGTTCCCTCTGGGGAAATTTTTGACCTGACTGAAGACCCCCGAAGGACGCTCTAGCTTTACTCTTCGGTGTTCGCAACACCCTCCGGAACCTTAGGAGTTTCTGGTCAACTCCCAATCGATCACATTCACCTTTCCCTTCAAGAGTTTATGTAGAGCAAAGCCGAGACCGACACGCATTGGCAGCTTCTGGATGGATTTATCTTGGAAGACGATTTCCAGCAGCTCGCATTCCGCGTCATAGCCCGCGGGTTTGTCTGGCTGAGGGCGGATGAGGACGATATCTTCGACCGCAAACCGCTCCGTGAACTTACGAAGTTCGAAGATCAGCATCCCGTCTCGCAGGACTACTCTCTCGCGGGGTTGATCAGCTAGATATCGCACCAGGGAAAACCAACCGGTAGCGAGTATTGCAAGAACCAGGGCGCGAAGACCTAAGGAATCCCACTTCATGATTTCAATAGCAGCACATGCGAAAAAAAACAGTCCCACTCCCCCAATCCACCAAGAGGAGTGAGCCGGAAGTTCTTCAATCCTCTCTTCCATCACCTACCATCCTTACACGGTAGGTAATCGATACCGTCGGTTACTTCGCTCCGAAGGATTCTAGGGTTTTCACCCAGGATGAATACTTCGCTTCGATCGTTTCGATCAGGATGCAGCACGAACCGCGAGCCTTCGCGGGTCCAAGTGCCTCGTTCAGCCAATTCACGTTTTTCATACCTACCGTTGGAGCTCACCAGAAGAATCCGTTCGCGTAAGTCCCCTGGAGGCAGGTATCCACTCCCTCTCCAACATCCTTCACCTTCGTGAGTCGTTCGACCAAGGAAGTCTGTGAACATCGCGAGAACTAGCAGGATCAGTCCACCCGAAAACAGGCTTTGGTGTGCGAGGCGCTTTCTTGTCATGGAGAAAGAGACCCCGCTTTGCGTGACCCTCCGGAGAGTGATATTTTGTTCCCAACTTCCAATTCAAGTCTGTTCGCATAGGCCCGGAGTCGGTTAATTCTTTGACCGACGAGGTCACCCTTCTTGCAAAAGTTGTACATGTCATTGGCTTGCAACCAGAACCGAAAACCAACGTTGGACATCTGACTTTCGATCTCAACCAACCGGAGACCGAGCTCCTCCCTTTGATCCTTCGTAAAGACCGGCTTTCGCTTGAGAATGATCTCTCCACAGGATGACCAAAACATGGGATCTGAGTCCTCAGCTAGGACTTTGCACCAGTCCACTCCGGAGAAAGCTTTTCTAGCCATCAACTCTCTGATCAAATCACTTTTGATCCCCCACTGGTCGGTTTCATGGGAGCCCTCAAAGACAAGGGACCTCAGTTCCTCAACCGACAATTTCTTGATGTCGTAGCCCCCAATGCCGTAAACCACGTGCAGGCTGTTTCTAAGACGCCGATACTCAGTCTGTTCAGGGTTGATCGTGCCCGCAACGCCCAGCCCAACAAACGCTAGAACCACAACCTTTCGAAAGTCCATACCCCTACCAGTTCCCCGAGGCTAGCGATCTTAACAATAGGTTTCGATAAATCCTATTGCGAGCACGCTGCCTATTGTTCGCATCGTACTGCAACTCCCCGGAACTGAAAAGTTATTTAAACATTGAGTATCGAATGGTTCGACATAGATTCCCTTAAAGGTAACTCCAGCAAAAATAAAAAAGGGTCTGATTCCACTCTGGAATCAGACCCTTGGTCATTGCGTGCCGAAAGAGGTTTCAGCTCAAGGGCGCCAGTGGCTTTACAGCCTTAGCGGGCTCGATCTGCAATCGCTCGGCGGATCATTCCGTCCACGATCTCTTCGGCAGAGGGTGCGTAGGTGCCGGCAGCGATGCGCGCCTTCAAAGCGGCGATCATCTCTTCTCGATCCGGCATGTTGACAACATCACTTGTGACGCTTTTCACAAGATCCTGCTCGCGAAGTTGAGCTTCCGCGTCCAACTCGGCAGAGAGCGCGTTGGTCGGCACGGTGGAGGACTCTGCGTTCACTGCCGCAAATCCACCCAACAACTTCTTTACTTCTTCGTCTGAAATCCTCATGGCTTACTCCTACTCGGTTCCAGACAGGTAACCCAGCCATCTCATCGCCCCTGAAAACCCAACTCTCGAAAGGTTCTTCGCAGGCTTTGACATCTGTGGCTTTGCGCGATCGGGGTCGCCCCCGTCTTGCCGTTTTCTGTCATGAGCTCTTCGCTCGATATTCTTTTCGGTCGAACCGTGCGAACTCTTTAGACCAAACCTAGAACATTTTGTGAGGTTTTTTCAGTCTCAGGTTCAAAGCGTCTCGAAACTCCAGCATACCGACGGGGACATTTCTTCGCAAGGGGTTCGCCCCTCCCCAAACAAGCCGCCCCAAAATTTAACGGGACAATCGATTTTGAGCCGGGCTATTTCATTCGGGGGCGGCAATGGATAGACTTCCGAACAGACAACGTCCAAACGAGTTCTTCGACGCACCCGGTTCCAGCCAATCAAGCAAACGCGTCGACCGATCAAGACGAAGACCTCAAAGACGAGGAGTTTCATGCGCTATCACCGATTAGGATCCCTTCCCAAAAAGCATCACATCCAATTCCGAAAGCCCGATGGCGGTCTTTATACGGAGCAGCTTTTCAGCACGCGTGGGTTCAGCGGCCCCATGTCCACCCTGTATCACATCAATCAGCCCACCGAGGTTTCTGGCTGGGAAGATCGGGGGTCGGTGAAGGTCACCTATCTGGAAGACGAACCCCTGCGCCACCGACACCTCAAAAGCCGACCCATGCAGCCCATGGGAGACGCGATCTCTGGCCGAATCCCCCTTATGGGCAACTCCGATATGGAGTGGCACCAAGTGGTTGTTGCCGAGCCGATGAAGTCGTTTTACAAGAACGCCGATGGCGATGAGATCCTTTTCGTACACGATGGATCGGGCGTGCTGCACTCCATGTTCGGGCGCATCACGTTTAAGCCGGGCGACTATTTGGTCATCCCCCGAGGCGTGATCTACAGACTAGAGTTCGATGCGCATCCGGTGCGCATGATCGCACTGGTGAGTTACGGACCGGTGGAAATCCCGCGACGCTATCGCAATGAGTACGGTCAAATCTTGGAGCACGCTCCGTACAAGGAACGAGACTTCCGGGCTCCAGAAGCGTTGGACACTTTTGACGAAGAGGGCGATTACGAAGTGGTTGTTCGGGCGCGAAATCGCCTCACCGCGTACAAGTTCCCCTATCACCCGTTCGACGTCGTGGGATGGGACGGTTACGTCTTCCCCTACGCGTTCAGCATCCACGATTTTCAACCCATCACAGGCAAGCTGCACATGCCGCCCCCCATCCACCAAACGTTCCACGCGGCGGGATTTGTGGTGTGCTCATTCTGCCCAAGAATGCTCGACTATCACCCAGAAGCGGTCGCCATCCCGTATGCGCACAGCAACGTGGATTCCGACGAGGTTCTGTACTACTGCAACGATAAGTTCGGCTCGCGCAAGGGAATCGAAGAAGGGTCGATCACCTTGCACCCGCTTGGCATCCCCCACGGACCACAACCCGGCGCCGTGGAAGCGGCCCTCGGCCACACCAAAACCGAAGAGCTTGCGGTGATGGTCGATACGTTCCATCCCCTCAAGCTCACTGCACAAGCTTTGGAGCTAGAAGACCCATCCTACTGGCAAAGCTGGAAAACCAAACGATCATGAAATCCTCATTCAATTCTCTTGTCTCCCATCGCATTCGGTTAACCGCCCTCGGCAGCCTCGTGCTCGCTAGTTTCGGTGTCGCCGACCTGAAGCTCAGCGAACTCATTTCTGACCACATGGTGCTTCAGCAGGGCCAAAAGAACGCCCTCTTCGGGTTTGAAACGCCCGGCACGGAGATCTCGGTCAAGGTCACGCGTGGCGACTCCAAAAAGCCCCTCTTCGAAGGCACCACCAAGGCGGTGAACGATGGAGCATGGACGATTCTGCTGCCCGCCATGAAGCCGGGCGCGCCGCTCACCATCACCATCAAAGGCTCCACGGAAGCGGTTGTTTCCGATGTTCTCGTGGGCGAGGTCTGGGTTTGCAGCGGTCAGTCCAACATGGAATGGAGCGTCAACGCCGCCAAGGATCCGGGCAAAGAGCTCGCTGAATCCGACCCCAACGTGCGCATGTTCACCGTTCCGAAGCGGGCCATCGGAGCCCCGCAATCCTTCATTCCCAATGGCAAGTGGGTGCCCAGTTCGCCGCAAACCGCGGGTTCGTTTTCTGCGGTCGGCTTTAGCTTCGCCAAGCATCTTTACGCAAAGCTCAAAGTGCCTATCGGGATGATCCACACCAGTTGGGGCGGTACTCCCGCCGAGGCGTGGACCGACATCGAATGGATGGCAAAAGACCCGATGACCAAGCCAATGGTGGACCGGGCTCAATCCGCTCTCGATCCTAATGGCGCTTCTGCAGCCAACTATCGCAAAGCACTGCTGGATTGGCAGAAGGCGAACATCCCGCTCCAAGATCAAATCATGCCCGCCGCCAGACCGTGGTCGGCGCCCAACTGGGATGATTCCACCCGGACCAAGGTGAAGCTTCCCCACTTCTTTGAAGATGGGTTCGACGGCACCGCTTGGTACCGATACACGGTCGATCTCACGGCCGACCAGGTCGCCAAGATTCAATCCCTAGAACTTCCCGGGATCGATGACCTGGATCGCACCTGGGTGAACGGGGTTGAAATCGGTCGAACCGATAGCGACACTCCAAACTCCTGGATGATGCCGCGATCGTACAAAGTCGGATCGGCTCTCAAGGCGGGCAAAAACGTCATCGCCGTGCGAGCCCTGGATTACCAGCAAGGCGGCGGCATTACCGGAGAGGGTCAAGCGACTCTAAAGGGCGGTGGAGTCACGGTTGCACTCGATGGTGAATGGCGATTCTCGGTCGAACAGCCGCTTTCCAAGCCCGTTCCCAACAACCGACCTCGCGAGCCCTGGGGACCGACCAATCCCAACTTCCCGCAGTCGTTGATGAACGGAATGATCCGCCCTGTCGTGCCTTACGGAATCAAGGGCGCCATTTGGTATCAAGGCGAATCCAACGCGGGCCGAGCGCTTCAGTACAAGACGCTCTTCCCGATGATGATTCAAAACTGGCGAGCGCTCTGGGGCAGAGGCGACTTCCCCTTCCACTTTGTTCAGCTAGCGAACTACATGGACTACACGCCCACGAAGTTCGATGACGCTTGGCCAGAGCTCCGGGAAGCTCAGCGACTCACCCTCTCGCTTCCCAACACGGGCATGGCGGTCATCATGGACGTTGGCGACCCCAACGACATTCACCCCCGAGACAAGCGCACCGTCGGAGATCGACTCGCGCGCATCGCATTGCACCAAGACTACGGCATGAAGGGGATCGTCCACGAGGGTCCGTTCTTCCAAAAGACCGAAGTTCGCGGTTCTGAGATGGTCGTGAAATTCCGATCTGCAAAGGGTCTGCAAACCAACGACTATCGGCTTCCGAGAGGATTCACCATCCTTGGCGAAGACGGTAAGTGGCGCGTTGCCGATGCCAAAATTGAAGGGGAAACCGTGGTGGTGTCTCACCCAGACGTGAAGGCGCCGAAGGCGGTTCGATACGCTTGGTACAACCACCTGCCAGTGAACTTGGTGAATGCCGAAGGGCTTCCCGCAGTGCCGTTCAAGTCAGACGATCTGCCCTGGATCACCAAAGACAACCGCTAACGAAAAAGCAAGATTCAGCGCCGAGCAAGAGGGAGCATCGTCTCCATCATTTGCTCGGCGCACTTGTTCCAATCAAACCGCTTCGCTCGGGTCTTGCCCGCTTGAATCCAGGCCTCCCGCTCTCCCATTCGGCCAAGTCCCTGTTCTATTCCGGTCACAATCGCCGCCGCACTGTTCGGATCAAAGTAGATAGGAACATCCCCACCAACTTCCGGCACAGCGCCCCCGTTGGAACAAACCACGGGTACACCAATGGAAAGCGCTTCGAGCACGGGCAATCCGAACCCTTCGGTGATACTCGGGAGAACAAACAGTTCTGCTTGCCTAAAGAGGGGCGGCACAAACTCATCGGGCACGTAACCGGTAAGCGCCACCCGAGACCTAGACTCCATACCCTCCACCTTTTCTAGGATCTGATCGAACAACCACCCTTTTCCGCCTGCCACCACCAGTCCTAGATCACCGTTGGGAGTGCCCGCTGGGTGAGCTTTGCAAAACATGTCCCACGCTTCCAATAGGCGCAACAGGTTTTTTCTGGGCTCGAGAGTGCTCAGCGCGAGGACGTATCGTTGAAAAGGAACCTTCTCGGCGCGATAGGTCTGCCATCCCTCCGGAATTGCCTCGCCAAAAGGCTGAGGTGGTCCGAACGGAAGCGGGATGATGGGTCCGGTTCGGCCCAAAAGGTCGCGAAAGCATTGCGCGGTGTACTCGCTGTTGCAGAAGAGGACCTCGGCGTATTGAGTGACCTGTCGAAACATGTCGTCGTGAATCTGCTTGTCCTCCTTCGTGTACATCTCTGGGTACTGCAAGGAGAACGTGTCGTGAACAACGGTGCTTCGCGGCACCCAAGGGAGTCTCGGTACCGGTCCGGTAAGGCTCATGTACAGGTCGGCCCCTTTCAAAAGCGGCTCTAGATCGCGACCAATCCACTTCCATAGCCGCGTCTTGTCCCAAGACCGCACCACTCGCCCAGACGACATGTGTCCAAGGACCTCGTCGACATCATGCTCAGGACGAACGATCACGGTGTAGTCGTGCTCGGGGTATCCGCGAGTGATCGCCTCCAAGAGACATTCCACCGTGCGCACAACGCCTGCTCGCCGAGCGTTGGGCCCGGTTTGAAGGGCGGTTGCCTCTAGAACGATCCGCATATTCGTTCCATTGTGGCTGTTTTCACCACTCGCCTCAGTTTTGCACTTGCTCTGACGTCAGAGAATGAGGTGGTTGATCAACTCGTCGTGGCCAAAGTAAAAGTGCTGCGAGCGCTCACCCTGACGCATCCAGACGAGGGCTTGGGGCATTCCTCTCAAGACAAACTCGGCAACTTCTTGCCCTGCTCTGGCGTCGAGTTCACCCATGTCGTCACGCGTGACGATCAGGTGGAGCAGGTCCTCTTCCCCTTCAAACTGATAGCGGTAATCGCCAACCGTCCCGCTGAACTGGTTCGGCTCCAATCCAATCGAAAGAAGAGCGTAATCGTCCGAAGGTCGATCTAATGAAGGATCGAAAACAGGGAGTTTGATGGTTACGTTCTGGTGGACGCACTCCAAAA
>CAZAVC010000042.1:0-10402 GCA_964488265.1 uncultured Fimbriimonas sp. | reverse complement strand
GGGGAATCAACCCAGCGACTTCTCCGCAGAGGATCCTTCACTGATATCGGGCGAATGAACTCCGGGTTCGGCGAGTTACCGGTCGGTAAAATGAAGTTGTGAATCCGGAACAACTGGCGAGCCTTATCGAGGAAGTCTCGGCAGACCTCGAGGTCCGTACTCCTGATTCCATGCGACTGCTGAAGCGAATCCTGAAAGGCACCGCAACGGCCGATCAGGTGATCGGCCATTTCCGAACTCCGGCTCGTCCCCCAAAAAACGCCGTCCAACCTCCTATTTTTGAGCGTGCTGAGAAGATTCGAATCATGGATCAGGGGGATGCGATCACCCTGCACCGATTTCGATCACCGCTCTCAATCGAACGGTTCGTACTGTTCGTCCACGGATGGGGCGGTCGAGCTTGGAATTTTGAAGGGTTCATCTCCAAGTTTCTTGAGAAGCGTTACGGGGTGATCGCGGTTGATCTCCCGGCCCACGGAGACTCTGAAGGGAGCTTCTGCGACGGACTTCGCTCAGCGAAACTCATCCAGAACATCTGCTCCGAAATTGGGCCGTTCGAGGGAGCGGTCGCCCATTCCTTCGGGTCAGCAGCGGTCAATCTCGCGGTGTTTGATGGTGCGCCGTTAGGTCGGATAGTCCACATCGCGCCGTTTGTAAACATTCCCCACCGGGCGATTGAGTTTGCGATGTGTTTGGGCTTAGAGGGCGATGCACTCACCGAATTTTGGAAACTCTGTGACCAGAACTGGGGCATTCAAAGAATGCTCAATAGCAGTGGGCACGTTTTGGCGCCCTACATGTCCAACTCGATGCTCACTATTTGGGATCAGGACGATTCTGAGATTCCCGAACGCCATGTGAAATCCCTAGTGAACTCCTGGCCGGAGGCTCAACTTCATACGACCCAGGGCCTCGGTCACGTCAAAATTCTTGCCGACGAGAAGGTTCAGTTGATCACGAGCGTATTCGTCACAGGTCACTGAGCGGGCGACCCTAGCTCTTTCGTTTGATCGTCAATACGTTTTTGAGGGTTCGCTCGGTCGGGACGCTGCCCGGCTTTTTGAGATCAAAAACCTTAGCCGTAGAAGTAGCGGTTACCGTAAAGACGTGAAACACCCCTACCTTCCGGGCGAATTCGCCCGATCCTTCCCCGCTGAGGACGGTCACGACCTTCTTTGATGCCTCTTTCTCGGAAGGCACCGGGTTTCCAAAACCGTTCTCGAAGCTATCAAACTCTTGATTCAAGGTGAACGAAATCTTCACGGTTTCATCCGTCACGGCTTCGACCTTCGCCACGTACTTCACAGGCGATCCTCCGAATGATTTGTCGAACTTGTAGGTCATCCCCATCTCCGTGCCTTCTGGTGGGAGCTGGATCGGCAGGTAGCTGACTTCGGGAAAACGCTGACTGTCAAGACCGGGAAGGCGAACGGGCATCGCCACTTTCGGGGCATCGTTTCGGACCATCTCACCCGAGGCTTTGAACTCGGCGATCGCTTTCGGGAAGAACGATTGAACGTTGTCTTTGGTGAACGGGAGTTCGTTACCGTTCATTTCCACAGAAAATGCTTCTATCTCGCTTTCAACGGCGAAGTTGCCAGACTCCTTTGGCTCAACCCCCGTAGCGAGTGCAACGATCTTGACCCGAGCCTCACCTTCCCTACCCCCGAATAATGGGAGGAACCCTTTGAACTGGACATCGACATCGAATCGATGGACGGTGCTAGGGGTGAAGCCAAAAGCTATCGCGGCGGCAAGAGAGGCGAACGTCATGCGAGTTCTCGACGGTGTCGACTGGGGATGACAGGCAACGAGAAAACCTCGTCCGGCCGATTTGTGTAAGTGAGAACTCTATCCAAAACAACCTTGATCGCGCCCGCCATCGGGAAGGCAAGGATCATGCCCGGTAACCCAAACAGGGCACCGAAGCTGAAGATCACGAACATTGAAACTAACGGATCGAGCCCCACTGCGGTTCCGACAATGCGAGGATAAAGCAGCATGTCGAATACGAGGTGACAGAGCACGAAAACGACCGCCATAGCGATAGCCGCCGCAACCGGTGACGGTAGCACCATGAAGAGGAAGGTGGATTTACCGCTAAAAATCGTAACCGCGATCAGAACGGTGGCACTGATGATCGAGTTGAGATACGGCACTAGATAAACCGTCCCTGCCAGAAGTCCAAGAACCAATCCGTAAGGCGCGCCAATCAACGTCAAAAGGATCATCATCGTCACCGTGTAGGCGGAAACGGCAATGCTCACTCCGCGAAGGTAATCGCTAAAGACATCGCCCAGCTTATCGGTCAGATCGGTTGCTCCCTGTCTCAGCGCAGGCGGGATGAGATGCATCAACCGGGTCCGAATCTCTTCAGTCCTGGGGAGTGACATGAGAACGATGATCGGCACAAAAGCCAGCGTGAACAGCTGCGAGACCAACCCGGTCGCGATGCCGACAAAGCTGTTGACGAAGGATTGGAACGACTTTCCGAACTGCCCTCGCTGAGGTTCGATGTACTGGGCATACAAGCCTCGCTTGGTTGTGGGCAGATTCAGGCGCTCAAGAAGGTCTTTTTGGTCGGTTAAAAGCCGTTCAACCCAGTCCTTCTTCGCGGGCATCGCCAATCGGTGATCGACACTGGCGCGAACAAAGAAGTTGGACTTTGGGTCTGGCTTCGTTACGCCTTCAACAACTTCCCGAGCTTTGGACTGAAATCCGGCAACCTGTTCCGTCGCGTACGGCGTGATAAGAATCAGCGCCACGAGAATCGAACCAAAGAAGGCAAAGATCGGGATGCCCGACGCAAATCCGTTCGACCAGCCCTTATTCAGCAATTTTCGGCGGACTGGCGCCAAGATCGCCGTGATCAGAAAAGCGACAATGAAAGGCAGAAGAATGCCCTTAACCGCGTATAGAAACGCGAAGAGCACCGCTACGATCACGAGCCAGAGGGCAATCCTTCGTCCAAGCATTCCGTAAAGACCTACAAAGAGAGACGCTCAGAGTTCCTCTGAGCGTCTCACAAGTTTAATCGGTTTGGCTGGTGCCCTTAGGCTCCGGCCTCATCTGCCGGTACAACGGCTTTCTTGTTCTTCTGCTCGGCGATCCACTCTTCAGTCTTGGACTTGAGTTCCTTGAACTTATCGTTCAGTTCGTCTCGCGTCTCGTTGCCCGCCTTGGGGGCGAAGAGAAGTCCTGCGGCTGCTCCAATGATCGCGCCGAGGCCCACGCCTGCGAGCATGTAAATCAGAGCATTGTTGTCGTCGTTTTGTTGGCTCATCCTTATCTCCTTTGGATAGTTTACGAAATTCTTAACCTTAAGGATACGTTTTAACTTCTAATCGGGACGGTTGGCCCGCAAATTTACGAGTCTAGAGACTCGCACCGACCAATTTGGGAGCAATCGCCTGTGAATATCGACCCGGCATGTTCTCATCGGCGATGATTCCACCTCCGATCACGGTCGCTCCTCGATACGCAACCGCCATTTGTCCCGGCGTAACCGCTCGGACAGGTTCCTTGAAAACCAGTTTCGGGATAGGACCGGGAATGAACTTTGCCTTCTGCGCAACCATGTTGTAGCGGATCTTAGCCGTGACATCGATCGGCTCCGAAACCGGGAGTGAGAGGTACAGATCTTCGAGCAGCACTTCGTTTCGAAGCAAGTCGTCTTCGGATCCGAGCACGACTCGTTGTTCGTTCGGCATCAGGTCGATGACGTAAAGGGGCTTGCCCGTTGGCGACGAGACGCCAACACCCCTCCGCTGACCAACCGTAAAGCCTGCTGTTCCTTCATGACGTCCTAATCGGTTGCCTTCTTTGTCAAAAACTTCCCCACCTTGAAAAAGTTCAGGACGCTGTTTTCGAAGGAACTCGGCGTATCCGCCCGCTTCGCTCACAAAGCAAATTTCCTGTGAATCGGGCTTGTTGGCCAGGTGAAGTCCAAGCTTCACCGCAAGGGCGCGAACATATGCCTTTCCAGGGAGTTCGCCCATTGGGAACGAAACATTTTGGAGTTGCTTGTGCCCCAGCATGTAGAGAACGTAACTCTGATCCTTGTCTTTCGCCCGCGCCTTGAGCAGAACCCTTCGACCCTCTCTCTCTCGAATACGAGCGTAGTGCCCGGTCACCAGGAGATCGCAGTCGAGCTCTTTCATCTTCTGCATCAGGATTTCGAACTTTACGTGGCGATTGCATTGAACGCACGGGTTGGGCGTTCTCCCTTTTGCGTACTCGTCCACGAAGTTGTCGATCACGGAGGCGCGAAACTCTTCCTTAAAGTTCATCACATAGTGAGGAATTTTCAAGGCGGCAGCCACACGTCGGGCGTCTTCGACGGCTCCTAGAGAGCAACATCCGGCATGACGGGGGTCAGTTTGGCTTTCTTGCCAAATCTGCATCGTCAGGCCAATCACGTCGTAGCCTCGATGCTTCATCAAGGCGGCGGCGACACTACTGTCAACGCCGCCCGACATGGCGACAAGAACGGTTTGTTTCTTGGCCATCAGTCGATGAGGAGGTCCTTCATTCGGCCCTTTTCAATTTCGTCAATCGCGGTTTGGAGATTTGCCTTCAGCATCGGCTTATCTTTCCCAACCACAACAAAGGTCGGGGTTGTGTTGATTCCCAAGAAGCGAGCGTCGTCGAAGTCACGTTGCACACGGTCGAACGGACCTCCCTTCGGATCGTCTAGGAGAGCGTTGAGCTCTTTCAGATCTAGGCCAACTCCCATTGCCGCCGCCTTAACTTCATCGATCGACTTCGGAATGTCCTTGGTGCCCATGAAGGAAAGGGTGTAATCCCAAAACTTGCCCTTGTCGGCGGCAAACTCCGCCGTGAATGCAGCGGGTCCGGCCATCTCGTGGCCCGGAGTATTCAGGAGCGGGTAGTGCCGGAAGATGACGCGAATGCTCTTCGGGTGCTTCAGCTGGAACTCCTTTACCTTCGGGGTCGAGAGTCGGCAAGGAGGACAGGTCATGTCCGCGAACTCAACAATGGTGATCGGAGCATCGGACGGACCGACCTGGTTAACGGGTCCGGCAGGGATCACCCGATCCTTGGCATCGACCTTCACTACTTCGGCGGGCTTGTAGTTGGCTTTTTGCGCTCCGGATGAAACTCCGGCTACTCCGAGGATCGCAACACCGACGGCTGTCGGAACAAAGATGCTCTCAAATCGCCGCTCTTCTCCCGGAAGGGCAACCGATTTGTTCCCCGAAACATATTGGGCGTAAGCCGTGTAAACCAAAAAGGTCAAAACCATCGTGACGGCCGAGGAGAAGCACCAAGGGCAGAAAGCTTTGATCTCAGTGAACGACACGTACTGCAAGTAGAGGCTGTAAAACGCCCCGAGTGCGGCCATCGCAAACCCCGGCATAACGAGTTTGGCGTTTGTTTCCAGCTTCAGGAACGCCCGAACTGCGGCCAGACTAAAAAGCGCCAAGTATCCGGCAAGACCCACGTAGGCAACCGCAATTTGAGGCGTAATGTACGAGGTAGGGTGCATCGCCACCTTCAAGCAGCCGCCTTCTTCGCCGCAAGGGGGAATGAGACTGAGGGCGTGCTCGACGCTTAAGACGCCCGCCACAAAAATCCCGATCGCGCCAAGCGCAAGAAGGACTCTATTGAAGGTGATTGGATTCACGCTTCGATTATACGTTGAGGATGATTGCATGATTCGATCAGCATTAACCCTAGCGGTATCCTCTTAAGTTCCAATGTCCCTTCCAATGATTCAAGGCTCCACCTTGCTGAATCCTTCGAATCAACCCGCTCGCCTGAACCAAAAGCGGGGCACTTACTTTGTTCAAACCTGGGGCTGCCAAATGAACGAAGAGGATAGCGAGCAAATGGGCCTGTACCTGGAGCAGATGGGTTATGAGAAAGCCGCCAGTCTGCAAGAGGCACAGATCATTCTTTTGAACACTTGTTCGGTGCGGAAGAAGCCCGAGGACAAGGCATTCTCACTGTTGGGATCTTTGGAGCGCATCAAACAGCGGCGACCCGACACGGTAATTGGAGTTTGCGGCTGCATGGCTCAGTTGCGAACCAAAGAAATTCGGCTTCGCGCACCCCATGTAGATTTCGTTCTAGGAACTGGAAATCTTGCGGAATTACCGGCACTGGTAGACGAGGCGATTAACGAAAGAAGATTCAGAAGCCGAGTTGCTCTACCGGAACGAAAAGGTTCGGTGGTTACAGACCTCCCAAATCGCGCGGTCGGACGAACCCCCAAACTAAAGGCGTACGTGCCCATTCAGTACGGCTGCGACAAGTTCTGCACGTTCTGCATCGTCCCAACCACGAGAGGCAGAGAACGATCGCGGCCCACGGAAGAGATCCTTGATGAAGTGCGACAACTGGCTGCGGGTGGGACTAAAGAGATCACCCTTCTCGGTCAGACCGTTAACAGCTATGGGAAAAACCTCGCCGAGGGAAAAGTGCCTTTCAGCGAACTCCTCAAGCTAGTTGCCGCGATTCCCGGAATTGAGCGGATTCGATACACCTCACCCTACCCGCGTGACTACAAATCCGACGTGATTCTTGCCCATCGAGACATCCCGGAAGTGATGGAGCAGGTTCACATGCCCCTGCAAGCGGGATCAAATTCTGAATTGAAGCGGATGCGGAGGCTGTACACCATCGAAAGCTTCAAGGAGATTGTCGCTGAGCTGCGAGCGACCGTACCGGGCATCACGATTACTACCGACCTCATTGTTGGTTTCCCCGAGGAGACCGAGGAAGAGTTCCAAGCAACCCTTCAAGCAGTTCGCGATATTCGGTTCGACGGGGCTTTCATGTTCGCCTACTCCCCAAGGCCCGGAACGCCAGCTTCCGATTGGGAAAACCAAATTCCCGCCGAAGTCAAAAACCGTCGCCTAAACGAATTGATTGAGCTGCAAAACACAATTACCGAAGAGATCAATCAAACCTACGTTGGGCGAGAACTTGAGGTCCTCATCGAGGGCACCTCATTGAAAAACCCCGATACCCTTCAGGGCTTCACCAGAGAGTTCAAGATGGTGCACTTCAAGGGCGGGGCCGATCGGTACGGCCGGATAGCCAAAGTGAAGATCACCGAGGGTCACCGATGGGGTTTTCGCGGGGAACTCGTTTAAGTCGGTCCAGATTCACGGTTCATAGGGCGATAATCAAAGAGCTATGTCGCTTAGAAACGCGCGGATCGGCAGCCAGGCCCCCGACATCGTCAACGTCGTCATCGAGATTCCGCGCGGAAGTACCAACAAGTACGAAGTGGACCAGGAGACGGGCATCATCAAGCTCGATCGAGTTCTCTACTCGCCGCTTTTCTATCCTTTCGACTATGGCTACGTGCCTCAAACACTGTATCTAGATGGCGACCCGGTGGATGCGCTCGTCATTCTTTCTCATCCAACTTTCCCCGGCTGCATCATCGAGGCCGCCCCGATCGGAGTTTTGGAAATGACGGACGACAAGGGTCCGGATGAAAAGATTCTTTGCGTAGCTCTGACTGACCCTCGATTCGGTTACCGAAGATCGATTAAAGAACTGAACAATCACACCACGCGGGAGATTCAGCACTTCTTTGAGGTCTACAAGGATCTTGAAGACAAGTTTGTAGAAGTAAAGGGCTGGCACGATCGAGACGTCGCCATCGACATTCTTTCGCGCTATCGCACCGACGGCAGCGAAGCTTAAATCCACCGTTTGCGGCGGAAGAACCAAATAATTCCTAGACCCGAAACAACCATCAGCCCGAGCGCAATGGGGTACCCGTACGGCCACCTCAGCTCGGGCATTTTGTCAAAGTTCATTCCGTAGATCCCGGCGATCAACGCACCCGTCATGAGCACGGTAGAGATCACGGTCATCTTTTTCATCACCTCGTTGAGGCTGTTGCTGACGGCGGAAAGGTGAACGTCTAGGAGCCCAGTAAGGACGTCTCGGTTGATGTCGACAAGTTCCATCAACCGGAGGGCCCCATCGTAGGCGTCGTGAATGTACGGACGGCTCATTGGGGTGAAGACGGGGAGATCGCGTCTCATCAGTGAGTTCGCCACATCCCTGAGCGGCGAAAGGCGACGCCGATATTCCAACAAATCTCGCTTGACGGCAAGAAGTTCTCGAAGATGCTGCGTATCGCCCTGAAAGATTTGATCACTTAATAGATCGATCCGATCTTCGAGTCTCTCCAACGCCGGAAAGTAGCCATCGATCACGGAGTCCAAAACGGCGTGGAACATCATTCCGACCTCCTTCTCGGCTACCTGCGGCCGCCTTTCCCATCGGTCAATGATCGTGGAAAACGTCGGCATCTCTTTTGCAGAGACAGTCAGCATCAGATGGGACCGAAGGAAGACCGCCAGCTCAAAAAACTCTGGCTCTTCCTCACTCTCCCTAAGGACGGGCAGAACCAAAAACAGGTCGTCGTCGATCTCCTTAACTTCTGGGCGTTCGTTTGTGCTGAGGGCGTCTTCCACTAAGAGCGGGTGAAAGCCAAACGTGCCAAGGAGAAAGCGTTTAGCGTCCTCTACATCTACGACTTCGAGGTGAATCCAGGAAACTCCTACCGCGTCACGAGCCCGCTGAACCGCCTCCTGTTCCGTGACTTGGACCAGGCTATGCGCATCTACACACGCGACAAGAAGACGATTAGGACCGGTCACCTCCTTTGAAGACGCTATGCAGCCCTCAATGGAACCAATCTCTATCGAATATTGAAATACTTCGCTTCCGGATGGTGAACGATGATCGCGCTTGTCGATTGTTCGGGCGTGAGCATGAACTCTTCGGTGAGGCCGATCCCGATGTCTTCTGGTTGGAGTAGTTCGAACAGCTTGGCTTGGTCTTCCAAGTTCGGACAGGCGGGATACCCGAAGGAATATCTTGCCCCGTGGTATTTAGCGCTGAACAGAAGTTTCAAAGAGTCGGGCTCTTGGTCCGCAATTCCCATCTCGAGACGAATCTGTCGGTGCCAGTACTCGGCAAGCGCCTCGGCCGTTTCGACACCCATACCGTGGACGAAGAGATAATCCTGGAAGTTGCCCGACTTGAAGAGTTCGCGTTCGTATTCGGAAACTTCGGCTCCGACGGTCACGATGTGGAATCCCACCGTGTCGGGAGCAGTTCCAACCGGGCGGAAGAAGTCGGAAAGACAAAGTCTTCGACCATCTCTTTGCCGAGGGAAGGTGAACCGGAGTCGCTCAGTCTTGAGATCCTCTTGGTAAATGATCAGGTCGTTCCCTTCCGAATGGCATGGGAAGTACCCCCACTTCACGCGAGGCTTTAGAACATTTGCTAGTTCGCGCTTGAGCCTTTCAAATGTGGGATGAACATTTTCTTTCAACCACACCTCGAACTCGGCATTGTTCATCCCTTGCTCGCGCTTGAACTGCCACTGACCCCGAAACAGCGCGACTGGGTTGATGTATTTGTAAAGTTCGTTGATATCGAACTTCGTAAACTTTTGTGCGCCGTAGAACGGAAGCGCAGGCGATTCTGCTTCAGGAGTTACGTCAGAACGCTCCCCGGTAAAGGTGTAAAGAACAGGATCGAGCGCGTCCAGTCGGTGACTTGAGACTCGTTTTGCAGACTCCCGAGGGGTGAGGTCATCCAGTTCGGGGTCGCTCTCAGGAACGGTACCGGTCACGCTACTCTTGCTTTCTGCGCCGGTCGTGGAGAGTTCCTCCATCAGCCTGAGTCCCTCAAACGCGTCTTGGGCATAGAACACCCTCCCCTTGTAGATCTCTTGAAGGTCCTGCTCAACATAGGCACGGGTAAGGGCCGCACCGCCTAGAATCACCGGGAAATGCTGCAGACCACGCTCGTTGAGCTCGATCAAGTTGTCTTTCATGATCAACGTGCTCTTCACGAGAAGACCGCTGAGACCGATCACGTGGCACTTGTTACTCTGCGCGGCATCAATAATGGCGTTTATGGGCTGCTTGATCCCAATATTGACGACCCGATAGCCGTTGTTGGAAAGGATGATATCGACAAGGTTCTTACCGATGTCGTGGACGTCTCCGGAAACGGTCGCCAAAAGGATCGACCCTTTTTCGGAACCCTCGATCTTCTCCATCTTGGGTTCAAGGTGAGCAACGGCGGCCTTCATCACCTCTGCCGACTGCAGAACGAACGGCAGCTGCATCTTCCCTGCCCCAAAAAGTTCGCCGACGGTCTTCATACCGTCCAAGAGGATCTCATTGATGATTGCGAGGGGCTCGTAAGTTGAGAGGGCAGCCTCGAGACGAGTATCGAGCCCCTTCTTTACGCCATCAACGATGTGCTTCTTGAGTTGCTCCTCAATGGAGAGACCTTCGAACGCGTCTGCTCCCGTTGAGGCGATCTTAACGTTTTCAAATTTGCCCATGAGGGCAAGCAAAGGATCGTAAACGCAGACCTGCTCCGAACTATT
>CAZAVC010000041.1:0-10432 GCA_964488265.1 uncultured Fimbriimonas sp. | reverse complement strand
GCCGGATCGCTTGGGCGACGGTCAGGGTCGTTCGATTGGATTTGTTTCCAGAATCGGAGGCAAATGAATTCGCGGAGGAGAAGTCTCGGCGCAGTTCGACTCGGAACTGAGACGATGGGGTGACCGCGTAGTTCCAGGTTGCCGTTAGAGACGAGAGCGAGCCCGAGTTTCCGACACCGAAGAATCGAAGTCCTTCGTGATCTTTGAAGGTGTCGTACCGGATGGCAAGGTTTTGCCGTTCGTTGAGTTCAGCAATGGCGTGAACTTCAAAGCCGTACCAGTTGCCGCTTGTCGCTCCGGCGGAGTTGCCCGCTGCGCTGGCATAGGTGCCATCGAAGATCATCTTGAACTTCTTGCCGAAGGTCCGAATGTAGTCGAAGTCGACCACTTGAACGTTCCACTCGCCCAACGCGGTAAAGCCAGACCCGTTGGCAACCCCGGCGCCTTCATTTCCACCCAAATAGTTGAGGATGAAGGTGTCGTTCGCATCACAGGTGTAAACCAGACCGAATCCAAGAGACTTGGCTCCGTTGGTGTCCTCAACTTCGTTCCAACCGTTGACGACCGCGCCTGTGAACGAGAGTTTGTCGTTGATCTTCTTTGAAGCTCGGACTCCCGCATGCCAGAACGGCTGCCCGAAGTTGAACAGGTGCGACAAAGAGTAGTTGGGGTTATCTGGAGTTGCGAGTACTTCAAAACCGACCCAAGTGGTGAACTTACCGAAGTCGATGACCAAGCCCTTCCCGTCATCGTACGTGCCGTAGGCTTGTTGAAGGAGCTTGTACGCCTCTTCCGCAGGTTGTCGAGCGGCCACCAGTAGATCGGCATTTTTGCCCGCCACCAAGTTGAGCGTTAGACCAAACGGCTCTTCCTTTGTGGGCGGTCTTACGATGTTGACTTGTGCCGCTGCCAGGCTGAACGACTCGTTCTTGACGTCGAAAGCCCGGCCGATGAGGTCGCCACCGACGCCCGGCTTGCCGAAGTCGTACTGGTAGTAAAAATCCAGATGGCCGCTGATGTTCCATTTCGGAGCTTCGGCGTCCGCTGCTTTCTTCGCCTTCTTTGGAGAAGTCCGCGATGCAATCCGCGGAGACGGGGCAATGCTACGAGCTTCGGCGATCGAGTTTGCGTTTGTTGGCGAGCCTAGGTGCATCGTCGCAAGTGCGGATGCCACCACAGTTTCCAGCCCTATCATGTCTTCAAATCGATCCCCCTCGGGGATCGACGTTAATCTAAGTCAAATTCATCAATTTGTGTGAACAAATCTTAAAAATGTTGATTTTTTAGCGCTTGCAAATCTGATGCATCCATCCATCATGGAGTCCGTGGAGTTACTCGCCAACCGTGACGGTGGTTTGGTACGCTGGGTTTCAATAGGGTGGATAGTGCTCCTGTTCCTCTAGACTTTTTCACCGGACCAGACATGCCAAATTCCAAATCTCCGCCAAGTTCACATGAGCGGAGTCAATGGACCCTTAGGCATGCCGTGGAACCAGGCATTCGAGCCATTCGGGGCAATTGGGTTCCGATCGCGGTCATCCAGTTGGTGGCGCTGATACTGGTCGTTGCTTACTTCCAAACCCCGGCGCTTCAGGCGTCATTGAAGCACGTTGAGACCGTTAAGGTTCGTGGCGGACTCGCCTTCGCATTCTTCGGCGGCATGGTTGCGGGTGCGGTTGTCCCGGAACTTGCGAAGTTGTTCACGGGCCGACTGAAATCGGTGAGCAAACGTTGGCTCCAGGAATCGGCATTCAACGGCTTGGTTTACGGAATTGTCGGCGTCCAGGTGGATCTCTTCTATCAGGTCCTGACCGCCACGCTCGGAGGGCAGGCAACCCCTTCGGTGGTGATCACGAAGACCTTGATTGATCAGTTGGTGTTCTCGCCGCTACTCTCTATCCCAACGGCAACCATCCTCTTTCGGTGGAGATTCCACGAGTTCCAGCGAGAAGCCTTTGCGCGCGAGTTGCGTGATCGGTTCTATCTCAATCAGATCGTCCCCGGCGTGCTCATGTGCTGGGCCTTTTGGGTTCCTGTTCTTTGCTGCCTGTACACCTTGCCCACACTGCTTCAGTTCCCGTTTTCACTGCTTGCCGAAGCTGCCTGGAGCATTCTTTTTGTGTTCATGACACAGCAGAATTCTGCCGACGTCGTAGGTTCAGAGTCCCCGCAATAAGGCGCGATTAATCGCTAAATCCTCACATATCCATTCTTTTTTCGAAGGCACCAATCGCCACTTGAAATAGTTCAATATGAAGGATATGTTAGGCCTCTCCCCAAATTATGTGGCTCTGTTCATAGATTACGAGAATGTCTTTCACTATCTCAGTAATCGCCTCGTCGACGAGAATCGAACTCAAGAAGTGACCCTGGAGCTGATCCGAACCGTCCGAGATCACATTGAAAAGGACAGCAATCGAAGGGTCATCATTCAGCACGCCTACGCAGACTTTGAGCAACTGGAAGTGAGCCCGATGGGCGACCTTTATCTCATCGGTGTGGAAACCCACAACGTCGTCGGTACCGATCACAAGAACGCGGCGGACATGCGACTGTGCATCGATGTGATGGAGACCCTATACACCCGGAAGGAGATCGGCACATTCCTGTTTATGGCGGGCGATCGGGACTACATCCCGGTCATTCAACACCTAAAGAAGCACGCGAAAGAGGTCTTCGCTGTCGCATTCAAGGACAACATTTCCGGCGACCTCCTGATGAATGTCGGCAAAGGCTACGTCGATGCATTCACCCTCCTCGGTAAGGTCAGCCAATCCGAACTGGAAGTGGGCGAAGAGCGACGTCGGGAAGAGCGGCACCAGCGCAACCAGCAAGCCGAGGTGGTCGCCGTTGAAAAGCAAAGAGCTGTCACCGAAGAGCACCGACCGCCGGAAGTGGCTTTTGCAAAGCCCCAGCGCTTGTTTAACCAAGATGCGGTTGAGGCACTCGAAATCTTGCTCACCAACTACGGCGAAAAGCCGGAGGTTTTCATTTCGCCGTATCTCAATAAGCTTCGACAAGCCATGCAGCACCTTGCGGAGTACGAGCGGAAGGCCGTGATCTCGACGATGGTCGAGTACGGCGCGGTCAAGATCGAAAAGCGACGGGGAGACCCCTTCGATTACTCGGTTCTCATCGTGAACTGGAACCACCCGGATGTTCGCGAGATGAATCCGCTAGGCAAGTAAAGCAAAAAGCCCTCGTCACGGACGAGGGCATTTCTCATTTTGGAGTCTTCAGCGAGTTACTCGATCGCCCACTCCGAGCTGACCTCAGGGGCCGCTCGAAGGGTGGTGATGACCGTGCAATATTTCTCGTCGCTCAACTGAACCGCTCGTTGGACGGCGGCTGGATCGAGACCCTCTCCGCTCACGATGTGCTTTAGCGTGATGGATTGGAACGGTCGCGGATAGGTTCCTTCCGGCCCTCGAACCCCTTGGACCTCGATCCGATACGCCGTTACCGTTTGCTGCTTCTTGCGAAGGATGGAGATCACATCCATTGCACTACAAGCCGCGATGGAGCTTAACAGCGCTTCCACGGGCGTTGGCCCCTTGTTCTCGCCGCCTACATCTGTATAGGCGTCCATCGTGAACTTGTTTCCACTGGGCGGAGTGGATTCAAAAGCCATTCCGCCGGTCCAGTCAACTCTAACCATTGTTTTTCGTTACGTCCTGATCGATCAACCCAGAAGGGTGTTCTCGTCTGGGAACTCTCCATCCTTCAAGAGGGCGGGTTGCTCCGGTTTGGATTCAAGTTTGATTTGGGTGTGGGTGTCACCCGCTTCAAGGATGGAAAGCATCGCGTCCAGAACGTGGAACGCCAGATCTCCCGAAGCGCGGTGGGTTCGACCTTCTTGGATTGCCTTGGCAATATCCAAAACGGCCAAGCCGCGAGAGTTTTGCTTGAACGGTTTGGTGGACTCGACGATCTCCACCTCGCCCCAGCCCTTTCGAACCTTGATCTCGCCGTTGAACATGTTCGGGTCTGGAACAACGATGGTGCCTTCCGATCCGTACACCACGATGTTCGGCTGACCCGGGAACGGGAAAGAATCGAACGTCGTGAAGAGTTGGCCCACAACACCGTTTGCAAACTGCATGGTGGCGGCGATGGAAGTTGGAGTCTCAACCGTGATCTTTTGTCCCTTCAGCGGTTCGCTACCGATCGTTCGCTCAGGGAAGGTGATTCGGGTCGCGCCCGTCACGTAGTCGATCGGACCGAACATGTTGACGAAAGCGGTGAGGTAGTAAGGGCCCATGTCTAGCAGGGGACCTGCTCCCGGCTTGTAGAAGAACTCGGGAGACGGGTGCCAGCCCTCCGGTCCGTTGGAGGTCATGTACCCATGAACGGCGACCGGGGTTCCGATAGCACCGGCTTCGATTAGTTCTCGAACCTTTTGGTGACCCGCTCCAAGGAACGTGTCCGGCGCGCAACCTACTCGCAGACCCTTCTCTTTCGCAATTGCAAGAAGCTCTCGGGCTTCCGCTTTGTTCGGCGTGAGCGGCTTCTCGTTGTGAACGTGCTTTCCTGCCTTAACCACCTGCAGGGCAACCTCGCCGTGGACCTTGGGGATGGTGAGGTTGACCACGAGATCCACATCCGGATGCTCGATAAGCGCGTCCGGAGTCAGGACCAGTCCGACACCGTACTTGTCGGCTTGTGCCTGAGCTGTTTCAAGTCGGAGGTCGGCCACTGCGACCACCTGAGTGGACGGGAACTTCTGAAGGTTCTCGAGATAGATGCCGCTGATGTTTCCGGTGCCGATAATGCCGATGCGTAACGGGTCCATGCTAGAGGCGAGTTTACACGCCAAAGACCCCTAACCCAGCCGGTAACGATATATCGTTTCACTGAATCCTTTGGCGATATCCGATTAAAAAGAATCGCCGCAGATTATTGCTCTTTTAGCAAAGGTGCATTTCCGGAGCCGCGCTCATCATTCGCAGAGCGTGGTACATCGCTCCCGCCCAGGCTCCGGCGTTTGCGGTGCAATTGGGTCCTCCGGCAGCGGTGAAATGCGCTTCGAGCTTGGCGTAGGTTTCGGCCTTGAGATGAAGGTCGAATACTTCGCAAAATCTCTTCGTCACGGCCTTGGCGTCGGGCAAAGCGGTGACCTTCATTTGCCGAAGCACATTATCTGCCCCGACCCAAGGGCCCTTGTCGTTCCAGATCATGAGACCGTGGAACTGCATGCGCTGGGTCATCGCTGCCGGAGTTGCCCAAGCCGCGCCCCACTTCCAACCGGAGACGTCTGGCGGATAAAGGAGGTTGAGACCCATTTGCTCCATACGCCAAGTGACGTACCACATCTGATCGAGAACATTGACGCGCGGGATCATCTTCTCCGGCTTGGCGTCTTTGCCTCGGAACGCGAGCATGGAGTCGCCGATTCCCATTTGCCGCGTGATCGCGATCACGTAATCCGCCGGACTCTTCACCTGCTTGAGATAACACTTGTCGCCCCAGAATTCAGGAGCTTTCACGATGGCGTACATCACCTGTTTGATGTCTCCGTTCGAGCTCTGGAACACCTTAGCGATCCGCTCCACCACGGCAGGTTCTGGGTTTGGATACGCAAAGAACTCCCACAGTTTTGTGGAGATGAACTGTGCGGTTTCCGGGCGCTTCGCAAGAAACTCGAGCACTTCCTCGCCGCGAAAGTCTTTCGTGACACCGAGAATGGTCTTGGGCGAATCGTCTCGCATGGAATCCATGTAACAGAATGCAGCCGAAGGTCTTCCCTGCTCCATGAGCTTCTTCATACGAACGGAGTTGGTTTCGCCAAGCTCGTAAAAAGCGTCGATCATGCCCCAACCGGTGAGGGCCCGAGAAACTTCCTTGATGTCTTGCTCGGTGTAGCTCCCGATACCCATCGTGAAGAGCTCCATCACCTCTCGGGCAAAGTTCTCGTTCGGGTGCCCCTTGAGCATGCGCTCGGTATCGAGGTAGCGCATCATTGCCGGGGTCGTGGAAGCAAATTTCAGAAGATCGACAAACTTGCCGTTCGCGTTCTTGCGCAGACCCTGGATGTACTCCAGCATCATGAGGCCGTTTTCGACCTTGCTGTCGCTCACCGCAAAGTGCGAGTGCCAAAAGAGGGCAAGCTTTTCTTGAAGGGGCCGCTTCGTGCAGACCATTGCCATGCCCCACCAGGGTCGGAATCGCCAAGAACCGGGTTCTGCGTCCTGATCGGCCTTCTCGTTCCAAATGAATTCGTAGGGATGGACCGGGAAGTTGCTCGGGGCGGTTTCGTAGTCGATGAGCAGCTTAATCGTCGCATCGAGACCCGCAATTTCGCCCTGGTCAAGTTCGGCAACGGTCGGACCGAATCCGAGCCGACGGTATAGGTGGGCGATTTTCTCTCTCAGCGTTAGCGGCATTGCTACTCCCCAATCTACCGACCTCTTGCAAAGTCGGATGTTTCATTCATTTTAGGAAGATTCTCTGAGATTCAACGTGATATCTCTCACAGTTCCCAGAAATTCAGGACCCTAGTGGGACTCGGTGACCTTAGCAAGCAGAAAAGCGGTTGCCCCTTCCTTGTCACCCGGCGCGAGAATCCCTTCTAAGACGGCCTCTTCTAACTCCTGCTTCCAAGTACCGACCTGCGGACCGCCCTGAATGTTGAGGAGGTTCATGATCTCTCGACCCGTGAGCGGACTCGTGATCTCGTTCACAGTCACCGTTTGCTGAACTTCGGCAAGTTTGTCGCGAACCGCCTGAAGGTTCAAACGAGGTGCTTCGGGATGGTGCGATCGTGAATCCGCATCGACCAACTCCAGAAACTCCTCCAACTGATCGCCCATATCTCGAATCAATCTCCTCGCCGCCGAGGACGAGAATGGTTGGGCGCTGCCGAGGCGCATGTGATGTCGCACCAAATGGGCGACCTTCTCAACGAGGTCCTTTGAGAATCGTAACCGATTGAGCGACTCGGTTGCCACCTCCGCACCGCGAGTCTCGTGACCAAAGAATCGTGGTCTCCCGGACGGTTCCAGAGTCTTGGTTTCTGGCTTCGCAACGTCGTGAAAGAGCGCCGCCAAGCGCAACGCTAAAGAGGGCCGAGTGACTTTCTCCACGACCGCCAAGGTGTGATCCCACACATCCAAATGGTGGAACGGACCGTGATCGCACCCAATTGATGGGAGGAACTCGGGGAAGATTTGGGCGAGCAGTCCGGTTTTCTCGTAATCGCGAAGAGCCTTTTCCGGGTTGGGCCCGAGCATCGTTTTGGCGAATTCTTCTTGAACCCGCTCTGCGGAAATGATTTCCAGCCGACCCGCGTTTGCGCCAATGGCAGCTACCACTTCCGGAGCGGCGGTGAACCCTAGCTTGTGCACGAATCGGATGGCGCGGAGCATTCGCAGCGGGTCTTCTGAAAACGTTAGACCGGGATCGAGAGGGGTTCGCAACACACGCGAATCGAGATCGGCCAAGCCCGTGCCTAGCGGGTCGATCACCTCACCCGTTTCGATGTTGCGCAACAGGGCGTTAACTGTGAAGTCTCGGCGCAGTGCATCTTGCAAGAGACTCGCGGGTTCTACGGTTGGCTTTCGACTCTCACCCCGATAGCTCTCCGTTCGAGCGGTGACGAACTCCACTTTTTGACCTTCGACCCGGATCTGAGCCGTGCCGAAGTTCGCGTACACGGCAGCAGGACCCTCGGTGATTCCAGACTCGACCAGAAAGTCGACTAGGGCAGCGGAATCACCCTCGACCACTAGATCGATGTCTTCCCCGACCGTAGCTCCTTCGACGCCGTCCGGAAATAGGAGAGAATCGCGAACCGACCCACCCACCGCGAACACCTTTCCCGAAAACGGCGAATGGCGCACCGCTTCAGCGATGCGATTCACAGCCAATGGAAAAGGGGCGATGCGCACCCATTGAGCGTACCACCCCCTCTTTTTGGGTCAATTCCGAACGAGAAACTACTTTTGTGGAACGTCTCGCACGGGTGGCTTGGGGCGATTCCCGATCTCGTGGATCGTCAGGTAGACCAGCTTCGCCGTGTTGGTGAGTTTGGTGTAGTTGATCTTCTCGACGGTATCCGTCACCTGGTGGTAATCGGGATGGAAGCCATCAAAGAAGAAGGCGATGGGAATGCCGTACTTGGCGAAGTTATAGTGGTCGCTCCGGGTGTAGACATCCTCCGCGTCGTACAAGAATCGGAAGCCGACGTACTTGTTCTGCTCTTGGATGATCTGGTCGAGTTCGGTCGAAATTCGTTTGCTTCCCACCAATCGCATGGTGTCGACGTTCTCTTCATCCTTATCCACTTGCCCGGGTCTTTGCTGACCGGAGGAGTTCCTACCCACCATGTCCATCTGGAGTTCGGCAACCCACTGCTTCAACGGGATCGGCGGATTTGCAGCGAGGAACGCCGAGCCGAGCAAGCCCATCTCTTCCCCGTAAAACGCCATGAACAGCACACTTCGCTTGGGTTTGACCGGATTGGCGGTGAGGCCCTTCGCAAGACCAAGAAGAGCCGCGTTTCCAGAACCGTCGTCGTCGGCCCCGTAGTAGACCTGATTGCCAGATCGACCCAAGTGGTCGAGGTGAGCACCTACGCCGATGATCTCATCTTTCAGAACCGGATCGGACCCTTCCAGCAAGGCGACGACGTTTGCGACCTTTACCTTTTCGATTTCAAGTTCGGACCGCATAAAGACCTCGGTCTCCAACTCTTGCGGAACGCCAACGGCAGCCGCATTCACCTTGGCCTTATCCGATTCGCTCAGGAGTGAGAGCGCCTTTTCGCGCTTCAGTTGGAATCGGCCGACATTGTTGCCCGCTTGGGGTTCGGTTCGGCTTCCTCGCCAAGTGATCGGCTCAAGGGTCTCGGAGATGGTGATCACACCCGCCGCACCGGCTCGGTTGAGGGTGAATCGGATGCGCCGATTGTTCTCGCCACCTTCTAGAATCACGATCTTGCCCGCGAACTTTGCTGCAGCGGCTTGATCCAGCTGCGTGTCGTCGGCGAGCTTAAGATAAACGGCCGGACCAAGAGCCATGCCTTGCCCTGCGCCTTGCACGCCGATCTCATCGCCGAGGACCAATCCGTTATCGGTCTTGATGGCGAGTCGCGCCGGATTGGCTCGCGATCGCCAAAAGTCGTTGTACTGGAAGTAGCTGCCGTTGTCACCGATAGGCTTAAGGCCCATTTTGCGGAAGTGATCCGCCATGTACTCCATGGCGACTTCGTAGCCGGGTTCTCCCGTTCCACGACCTTCCATGCCTGGGCCTGCCAGATCGCCCAACCACTTCTTCGCGTCCGGAATGTTGATCGCGTCGAATCCTTTCTTCAGGCTATTCGGCACAGTCGCAGAGGTCTTCCAGAACCCTGCAGCTGGGGCGCTCTCTTTCGATCCATTATCCGCGTAGGCACCGGAGACAATGATTCCGGCAAGGGCGATCGTGAGCAATCGAGAGAAGCGAGGCAAGAATGGCATCGAGAAAGGTTACGACGATTCTCCCTCCGAACAAATCCACTTTTTCACTTTTGTGAACGAGTTATCGGAAACGGAGAGACCGAATCAGTTTTCGAAGAGTCCAGCCGCGAACTCGGCAGGCTTGAAGTCCTTCAAATCGCCAACCTTCTCACCGACTCCAATGAGCTTCACCGGAACCTTCAGTCGTTCATAAACGCCGATCAGCGCGCCGCCTTTGGCGGTTCCGTCTAGCTTGGTGAGGATGAGACCCGTGACTCCGGCAACTTTGGTGAACTCCTCTGCTTGTCGAATCGCGTTCTGCCCCGTGTTGGCGTCTAGCACCAACAGCACCTCGTCTGGCTTGCGTCCCAATGCCTTCTGCGTCACGCGAGCCACTTTCTCGAGTTCTGCCATTAGGTTCGCTTTAGAATGCTGCCGACCTGCGGTGTCGCACAAAACGAACTCGGCCCCCCGAGCCTTTGCCGCGTTGATAGCGTCGAACAAAACCGTCGCCGAATCGGAACCCGGCTGGGCTTTCACGATGTCGCAGCCGATTCTGTTTGCCCAGGTTTCAAGCTGTTCGATCGCCGCTGCTCGGAAGGTATCGCCCGCCGCCATGAGCACCTTGGCTTGATACTTGTTGACCAAAAGGTGCGCGAGTTTGGCGATGGAGGTGGTTTTGCCCACCCCGTTCACGCCGACAAAGAGATAGACGGTCGGGTTAACGTCGCTGACGATGAGACCGGAATCGCCCTGAACTCTAAATCGGTCAGCGATAGCCTTCTCAAGCCGGGCTTTCATCGCGCCTGGTTCGGTGATCTTCTCGTCTCGAACCGCTTGACGAAGCTCGGCAAGAATCTGGGTCGCTACCTCGATGTGCGTATCGGCTTGCAAGAGCGCCTCTTCGAGTTCTTCGTAAAAGTCCTCGTCGATGACTCCTCGACCGAGCATTCGGTCGACATTCTCCATCAGCTTCTTGCTCCCTCCCTTTCACCCTT
>CAZAVC010000040.1:0-10561 GCA_964488265.1 uncultured Fimbriimonas sp. | reverse complement strand
GAAGCGAAGTCGCAAGCTCAACTGATTGTCGACATCTACAAGTCGATGGGCAAGCCCGTTCCTAACTAAGCGCTCCAAGGACACCTACGAGAAATTGGACACCGCAGTCCGTTCGAATTCGTTTCAACCGTACACCCGTTGGCTTAGCTGGCTCACGGGTGTCGTTGTGCTGCTTCCCTTTCTGTTTGGCTTGGGCCTTGCGTCGAACGGAGACATCTACCTTGGATATCAGTACAACCTAGACGACCATATGGTCTACTCGGCTTGGATTCAACAAGCCCTGGAAGGTAGGTTCCTTTTCTCAAACCGTTTCACAACGGACCCGCAGCCTGGTCTCACGATCCACCTCTACTTTCTCGTTCTTGGGTGGGTCGCAAAAATTGTTGGCATCCCCATTGCCACCGCCATAGCTAGGTTCGCAACAACGGTTTTGTCCGTCCACCTGCTTGCGAGACTCATCGATAAGAGCGACGTTTCTATCCACGCAAAGAAGGCAGCTCTAACCCTAGCCGTCGTTGGTGGAGGCGTTGGGTTTCTTGTTTGGCATAGTTTCGGGATCGCCATTGTCAAATCCCCACCTCCGGTCCTGACGGATTTTCTGTTAGGACGCCTGCCGGTAGACGTGTGGCAACCGGAGTTCACTTTCTTTTCCAGCGCACTCACCAATGGACTTTTCACATTCAGCTTTGTCCTCATCCTTCTGACACTGCTCGCCGTGGTCGAGAGCAAAGAGGACCCGAAAGCCTGGATTCGTGGTTTCTTCGCTTTCGGCGTGCTGATGAACGTTCACAGCTACGATTCGCTGTTGCTCTTCCTTGTGTGTCTGGGATTCATTGCCATGCAGGTCGTTGCAGGCAACATGACCCCGATATGGTTTGGACGAATCGCCCTAATCGGAGCCGGTGCGTTGCTCCCTGCCGCGTGGTTCCTGTACGTCTTGCGGGAGGACGTCGTGTTCCAGGCACGAGCCGCCACTCCAACATTCACTCCAAACTTTCGCCAAATATTGGGCGGAGTGTTCTTGGCCCTAGTAGGTGCGATCCCATTCTTGATTGGAATCGGCGAGGAGGCCTCTAAAGACCGGAAGCGAGTGCTGGCGGGTCTTGGCCTAAGCGTGCTTGCAATCGGCTACCTTGCGATCCAAGCTCCGAGGCATGACGGGAACAGCTACTTCCTCACCGGTCCTGAATTTTGGGGAGTATTCCTTCTGGCCGGAGCGGGCGTAGCACTCATGGCTCGGGGCATACCCAGCGTCGACTTCGTCCTTGCTTGGGCGATCCTCGGACTGGTGATTCCCTACTTCCCCGCGCTGTTCCAGCGCAAGCTGGAAATGGGTCTCTTCATCCCGTGGACAATTCTCGCGGGATTTGGGATTCATGCCGCCCTCAAGAAGTCAGACCGCTCGCTTCGGAATCTGGCCACGGTCTTGGCGGTGGTCCTGTTTGGCGGAACTTCGTTGCAGTGGCTTATCAGAGAGTTTGGATTCATTCGTGATGATGTCTCAAACACGACTCTCCACGCGATTTACCTTCCTAATGAAGTTGCGGAGATTAGAAAGAAGCTTCTTGAAGAGAAAAACCCGGTGGTCATAGCGCCTCCTGGCGCTCCGGTGACGCCTACCGACGAGGAGGGCAAACCCGTTCCAGATCGGTACCTATCGCCGATCGTTCCCGACCTCAACCCCGTTTTGGTTGGGTTTGCCGGGGCACGCGGATATGCCGCCCATTGGTCGGAAACGCCGAAGTACGAAGAAAAGCGAGCCGAACTGACAAAGCTATTCTTCACTCCGCTCAGCTTCGAAGAACAGAAGGCTATCGTCGAAAAGTCTGGCGCAGACTACATCGTCGCCCTTAATCCAGACCTTGGCAAAGATGGCGAAGAGACCGATTCTTCTTCCCTTCCGGACCTCTCCGCCCTCGGCGATGTTCAATACAGCGGCAAGAAATGGCTACTGATCAAGGTCCGGCGGTAAGAAACTAGCCTTCCGTATCTGGTTGACCCGGTTCTGCTAGTGGCTCTGACTGAGGCACTTGAGTGCCACCTGCAGAAGGCGGCATTGCCGGGGCCGGAGTGGCTGCGGCGGGCGGACCCACTTCAATGATGCGGACCGCGCCATTGTAGTAACTTCGACCAAGCGGCTCACGCTTCACGATCGTGCCGTTTTCGTATACCAATCGATAGGTGTTGCACGAGTGACCCATGGAGCCCTTCTCGACAACCTTTCGACTTCCCGGAGCAAGTGATCGATTCAGCGAAACCTTCTCTCCGCGACCCCAAGACTTGTGTCCGTCCGAAACGATCTTAATCTCTCGACCTTCCACCTTCTTTCCAAGTACTCGGAACGTGAGCATGCCAGGCGTGTACTGGCTAGAAATGGCAATTAGGCCATCGGTGTTGTTTTCAATGACAAGATCGATGTTGCCGTAGTCCACCGTTGCGTCCCGACCAAGCGGAACGTACGGAACGGGCATGGAGTGATTCTGCCGTTGAACGATCTTTAGATTGCTGAGCAAAGCCGCGTTGTAAAGGGTTGTGCTGACCTGGCAGATTCCACCCCCAACGCCCGTATCGTGGCGTCCGTTCAGATAGACACCCGCCTCTTTGAATCCCGCGGCGAGGGTTCGGCGACCGACCGTTTCGTTGTAGCTAACGCGCTCTCCAGGCAGCAAGAGAACCCCATCGAGTTTGCTCGCCGCCAATTTGATATTGGAACTTCTTGGTCGATTGCCCGCCGAGAAGGTCGTTGAGTAAGAAACGACTACATCGGTGACGCTTTTTAGCATCTCGTCCGGGATTTTCTTGGGAGCTTCCTCGACATCGAGCCTTGCCACGCGATCATCGGCTAAGGATTCAACCACACGGTCAAAGACGGTGCTGTCGTCCACCTTGAAACCAACTTGCTCCGGCGTGCGGAAAATGGTGCCTTTCTCGAATCGGATACTCGCCGGCGCAGGCTTTAGCTGATTGGCTTCTAGGCGCTTCAGGATCGGTCGTAGATTGACCTCGAGCTTTTTGAATTTTGGCGTGTAAGTGGTTTTGGTCTCTTCCTGAGGCATCATTTGCCCAAAAAGGTTGACCGTCTGCATCTGCTCAACCGTCGCAACGTCATCTACGCCAACGCCCAATTGACCCGGCGTGAGTTCTTCGGTAGCCGAACGATCACCAAGCTGAACTTGAACTTTTTCTAGCCGGGCCGACTCCCACCAAATTCTGACCGTGCGCTGAGCTTCTTCTTTCGTCTTACCGCCCAGGTCGATCCCGTTAAACAGGCTCCCCGGACGAATGCGTACATCTTGCGTGCCGTAAGCCGCAAAAACACCTGATGCAGCCAAGGCGCATCCCCCAAATACAATTGCCAATCGCTTCATTCGCGAACCGCTCATCCCGCTTGCTTCCTTATTCGATGCTAATTCACATTCGGGTGTTCCCAAAGGAATTTTCGTCAATAAAACGCGGACTTTTCATTATGACGATCAAAAGGTTCAGTAAGGATCGTTTGGTGACCCTCATTACAATCTCCATTCCCCACAATCTCCATTCTCTGTTTGCTGAGTAAAATCCCCTCATGCCGAAACTTGTCTGGCTCAACGGGCAAATCTCACCGCTTGAATCGGCAACGACAAGCGTTGCCGACCACGCCCACCTCTACGGAGATGGCATCTTTGAGGGCATCCGGTTTTACGACCGAAAAGTCTTCAAGCTCGACGAGCACCTGGAACGGCTCTATCACGGAATCAACTTCCTGCACTACGAAATGCCTTACTCGATTGCCGAGTTGAAGGCGATCGTGGTGGATCTTTGCAAACAAGCCGATCTTCCTGATGGCTATATTCGATTGAACGTTACACGAGGAACGGGCCTTGGTCTCGACCCCAAAAATATCGATCGCCGGGCCAACGTGATGGTTATGGCTTCCACCCTGGCTCTGTACCCGCCCGAAGCATTCGAAACCGGGTTGGAAGTGGTTACCTGCTCCTACCGAGTGATCCCGCCGGACTCGTTGGACCCTCGCCTGAAGTGCATTGGCCGATACGCGAGCAACATCATGGCGAAGATGGAAGCTAACCGACGCGGAGCAGGCGAGGGCTTGATGCTCAATCACCAAGGCGAGGTTGCCGAGTGTACGGGCGACAACATCTTCTTGATCTACGGAAAGACCATCAAGACGCCCGACCCCGCGAGCGGCATTCTCAAGGGAATCACTCGGGACACCGTGATCGATCTAGCACGCGGCGCGGGATACACCGTGGAAGAGACTCGCCTTACTCCGTTTGACGTGGTGTCGGCCGATGAAGCGTTCCTCACCGGAACCGCCGCCGAGGTGATTCCAATGGTCAAGCTCGACGAGAGAGCGATCGGAACGGGTAAGCCGGGCGAGGTCACCAAGCACGTGATGCAGCTTTTCCGAGCCGAAACAAAGAACGGAACTCCGTTCTAAATTTGATTATGCAGTGCAACTCTTGCACCGCCGACAAGTCGATTCGAGTAACCGTTGGTTCGGAGAGTCGAAACGTGTGCGGGAGTTGCGCTTACAATCCTCTGCGAGGATTTTTCTTTGGGAGCGAACCCAAGAACGGAGGCAAATGCCCACACTGCGGAACAACGCATTTGGACGTACAAACCACGGGCTTCGTGGGATGCCCTGTTTGTTACGAAGTTTTTGACGACAATATCCTAAGGCACAGGGCGGTTTGACAAATGCGGCTGAACCTGAGCATCCTATTCATTCGGGAGTAAATGGTGAATCGAGTTAAGTTTCTAGGATTGGCAACGTTAGCGCTGGGTGTCCTTGCCGGATGCGGTGGGTCCTCCGGGTCGGTCACTGCTCTTCCAGACCCTCGGCTTCGATTCTTCAACCTTTCACCGGATTCGACGCTCGACCTGTATTTGAATGACGACACCCGAGCGACTAACATCGCGTACGGTGCGTCGGCAGCAAATTTCTTCTCATTGGATATCGACGAGGAGACCGAATACGACTTGGCCCTTCGCGCAACGGGTTCAACGATCGACCTGACCTCGGAATTCCGAACTTTTGCGCGTGACACCAACTGGCTCGTTGTTGCATTTGGTCTTCAGACGTTTGGGACCGAGAACTCCAAGCGACTGCAGGCGTCACTCGTGAACGTCGATCGAACACGACCTAACGGAACACGGTCGCGAGTGGTCGCTTTTCACGGCTATGTGCCCGCAACCGGGAATGATAACTTCCCTATCATTCTCAAGAACGATCTTACAATCCCAACGATTTCCTTCCCTGCGCTTAACTTTGGTGGGTTTACGACCCAAGACATCGATGCAGGTCCGCAAACGTTTATCGCACAACGAGCGAGCACTGACGGCGAAATCACTCGGGTCACGAAGGTTTTCGAATCTGGAAAGATTTATCTGATGTACGTGGGTGGCGTAGAAGGCGCGGCTGGGGCCACTGCTCCCAAGATCGATTTCTTCGAGATCCAGCCGAAATAGGCTCGGATCTCATCTGTTAGGGGCCGTACCCGAGTTTCTCGGGTGGTTGCAAGCCTAGGTTTTATTGCCTGGTTAGTGTTACAATTCGGTTCCGCGCATCATTTCTCATGGTGCCTCCGTCTGTAACCTATGCCTGGTGAGAACTCTCAGGAATCTCTGCAAGAGAAGCGTTGGCTTACCGCCCTCAACGAGGGCGATACCAAGGCTTTGGGCGGGATTTATGAGATGTACGGAGAAAGGATTTTCCGTTACACGTTTCGCATGCTAGGCAACCGTATGGATGCTGAAGATATCACCGCAGAAACGTTCCTTCGCGTGTTGCGTCGCAGTGGCGAGCTACGCGCGGATGGTGCGTTCCGAACGTGGCTCTTTCGTATCGCGCGGAATTTATGCATCGACAAAATGCGGCAACAAAAGCTTATGGAGTTGCCGCCCGACGCTCAGCACCCAGGTTCTGAAGAAAAGACTGCTTTACGGATCACCGTTCAGCAAGCTTTGGCGGAACTGCCGGTTGAGTATCGGGAGCCCCTCGTTCTCTGCGATTTGGAGGACATGGCGGCTCGCGAGGCAGCGGAGGTTCTGAAAATCAGCGTTCCGGCGCTGAAATCTCGACTCTACAGAGGACGTAGAGCGCTCCGCGACAAGCTAGGAAGCACCTTGGAGAAAACGTCATGAACACGGAACTGTATCGAAAACTAGTCGACATGTACGCGGAGAGAGAGCTCCCCGCCGAACTAGAGGACCAAATGGATTTGGTCGCAGAAACCGACGTCGAACTCAAGCGAGACATGCACTCGCTGCGCAACACCGTAGATGCCCTGAAGGCGATCCCTTCGGAATTTACCGAAGAGTCTTACCAGCGCATTCTCATTAAGCTTTACGCTCACGCGGGGGCCATCGACACTCAGGCGCCCACGCCAAAGCACTTCCAATATCAACTGCCTATTCAAGGCTAAGTAGCACCCAGTATGAAGTTAACCTGTCCGAAGAAAGAGTTCCACGAGGCCGTTAGCGCAGCTGCGGCGGCTTCAAGTGTCCGAACGTCGGTACACATCCTTCAATCGGTGAAAATCGATGCGACGGGTGACCGAGTACGAATCGTAGGCTGCGACGGCGAGATGTGGGCCGAGCGAAGACTTCCCTGCATTATCGAAGAGCCAGGGCAAATCTGTCTTCCTGCAAAGATGCTCACCGAACTGGTCGCATCTCTTGCCGAAGGTGACGTCACCCTTCAAACGATTGACGGATCGAGCGTTTTGGTCACCCAAAAGAACTCGGAATACCGAGTTCCTTCGCTCGACGCTGCAGACTTTCCAGAACCTCCGGAGTACGGCGGAGATGCCAACCTTAGCCTGCCCATGGGTGAGCTTAAGGATGCGGTTGATTCGGTGATCTTTGCAGTCTCGGCAGATCCGCACAGGCAGCAACTTCAAGGCGTGCTCCTCAATTACAACGGAGACGTTCTCACCTTGGTGGCAACGGATACTCACCGTCTAGCGGTCCGCAAACTTGAGAAGGGCGGCATCGGCGACAACGTAAACGCGGTTGTTCCCGAGAAAGCGCTGAAGGCCATCAAAAGCCTTCCTCTGGCAGAAGGTGACGTGGTCACGGTTAAGTTTGGCGGCGGTCGCGCCGGAGTGGAATCGGATTCGGCTCTGGTTGTTACTCAGCTTCTGGCAGGCACCTACCCCAACTGGGAGCGGGTTGTCCCCAACGAGACCACTCGAAGCTGGTCGGTGGAATCCGATCAACTTGAAGATCGCGTGAAGCGAGCCTTGATCGTAGCCCGAGAAAGCGCGTTCAGAATTCGCTTCAAGGGTGAAGCCGATCAACTTCTCATCTCGGCGAAGGGAGAGGAGCGAGGCGAGGCGAAGGAAGAACTACTGATGGTGGGTGCCAACGGGGACGTGGAGATCGCTTTCAACGGCAAGTACGTCCTCGACGCGCTTTCTCCGATCAAGGGTCCGGGAGTTCGTGTCGAAATGACCGAGTCGATGCGGCCCGCCGTCTTCCGACCCGCGGACGATGAGCAGAACTACTTCTGCGTCATCATGCCGATGTCGCTCAACTAAGGGCAACAAAGCAAACGGGGCTGACCGAGTTGTATCGGTCAGCCCCGTTTTTTGTGTCTAAACCTTTTGACCAAGCGATAGAAGCGAGTTACTCAACCGTGCAAGCTGGATTGGTGCAAGAGCACTTGTGCGAAAGACGCTTGTTGAGAATGTGGAAGACCACCATAGAACAGGCGCCCGCTACGGAGAGCATCCAAGAAAGTGGGTTTGCGTGGGAGTGACCGGAGTGATCGTGCCCGCCTCCCGCCTGGTGACCAAGCACGATGAAGAAAAGCCCGACCACGAAGAGAACCGTTGGCCAGAGGGACCGATGCTTTCGGAATCCTTGAACAACCGCGAACGATCCCAGCGATAACGTCACCGTCAAAAATACGACTTCGCTGGTCTCTGAGGCGAGGAATCCCATGCCTACGGTCGAAAGAAGACCGAGTGCGACGCCCGATAAGGCGCAATGGATCGCGCATGCCGTTCCGGCAATCGCTCCCAGCCTATCGACGTTCACTCGAGACATCCTCATGATTCTACCCCTACTGGGTATCGGCTGTTGCACGGTAAACACAAGACCGCCCGGCAGATTAAGCTTGGAAGGGAGAAATCGAAGTGATTTCAACAAATTCGGAGCGAATTTGGCGCGCTCGAGAGGACTCGAACCTCCGACCCTCAGCTCCGCAAGCTGATGCTCTATCCACTGAGCTACGAGCGCGTAGGCTTTAGAGGATACCCGAATCACCGACAACGTGCCACACCCCAGGATTCGCGAAACCGACACTTTAGATCTGCGAGTTTGATGCCGATACATCCAATTGCGGGGTTCTATTCCTCGCATTTATGCAGGCCTTTCAGAAGATCTTAAAGCACACGGATGTGATGGCTGGCGTCGGTCTATTGATCGTCGTCTCCATGCTGATCCTGCCCCTTCCGCACGAGCTCATTGACCTTGGACTCGTGATGGCGATCGGTTCCTCGGTGGTGATCCTGCTGACCTCCGTCAACGCCAAGGATCCGCTCGAATTCAGCGTCTTCCCTAGCCTTCTCGTTGTCACCACGCTTTTCCGACTTGCCCTATCCATCGCGGCAACAAAGGCGATTCTTGGCAGCGGATCGGCTGGAAACGTGATTGAGACGTTCGGAAAGTTCGTAATGGGCGGCGACTTCGTGGTCGGCTTTGTCGCGTTCTTGATCCTTGTTATCGTGCAGTTTGTGGTTATTACGAACGGTGCGGGACGGGTCTCTGAAGTGGTCGCTCGATTTACCTTGGATGCAATGCCCGGTAAGCAAATGGCGATCGACGCCGACCTTGCCGCCGGTCTCATCGACGAAGACCAAGCGAGGGATCGCCGAAAGCAAGTCAAGCGAGAGGCGGACTTCTACGGTGCAATGGACGGTGCGTCCAAGTTTGTGAAAGGCGACGCGGTTGCTTCGATTCTCATCATCGTCGTCAACATCATCGGCGGCTTCGCGGTCGGAATGTTCAAGGGCCAAAGCGATGCCCTTACTATTCTGAAGACGTACTCGTTGCTATCCGTTGGTGAAGGTCTCACCTCTCAGCTTCCGGCGTTGCTCATCTCGGCTGCTAGCGGCCTCTTGGTCACACGTGCCGGCCAAGACCGATCGATGGGCAACGAGGTTGCCAGTCAGCTTTTCAACCAGCCAAAGGCCATTGGCGTTGCCGGAATGGCGCTTTGCGCGTTTGCGCTGGTACCGGGCTTCCCTCCTCTCATCTTTTTGGGTGCAGGCGGAGCAATGCTCGCCCTGTTCCGCTATCTGAACAATAATCCCAACGCAGGCAAGGTTTTTGATACTCCGGTGCCTCCTAAGCCCAAGCAAGAGGCTCCCCCCGCACCAACCGGACCTGAGGCGGTACTTCCTTTGCTCGCGGTTGATCCTATCGAGATCGAAGTTGGTTATGGCTTGGCTCGACTTGCGGACGCCCGAGTTGGAGGAGACTTACCCGAGCGAATCACCGCCACTCGACGCCAAATTGCTATGGAACTTGGATTCGTCATGCCCACCGTAAGAGTCCGCGATTCCATCCACCTCGACACAAACGAGTACCTCATCAAGGTGAGAGGCGAAGAGATTGGCAAAGCCGGTCTGTTCCCCAATATGCTGCTCGCCGTTGATAGCGGCGCGGCGATGGATATCATCCCCGGTATTCCCGGAAAAGACCCCGTTTTTGGACTGGATGCACTTTGGATCGAGCCAGATTTCCGTGAGCAGGCAGAGAGGCTCGGTTACACCGTTATTGAGCCCAGCGCCGTGATTTCGACGCACCTCTCCGAACTTGTTAAGCAACACGCTCCCGAGCTTCTCTCTCGGCAAGACGTCAATATGCTGGTGGAGGAAGCCAAGAAGCAGAACGAAGCCGCCGTCAACGAACTTGTTCCAAACGTGCTTGGACTTTCGGAGATTCAGAAGGTGCTTCAACACTTGTTACGAGAGAAGGTGCCAATCCGGGACATGGTCACCATCTTGGAGACAATGGCCGATTTCGGCACTCGTACTAAGGATCCCGAGCAACTCGGCGAACTCGTTCGATCCGCAATTTCTCGTACGATCACGCGCCAATACGTGGATCATGACAACAAGCTTTGCTGTATCACCGTTGATCCACCGTTGGAACGTCAACTCCTGGAAAAAGTGAACGTCTCTTCAATGGGATCGGTCCTTGCCATCGAAAACGACCTAACGACGCAGTTGGTCAGTTCGCTCAAGATGCAGTACGACACCGCAATTGGGCAGGGATATCAACCCGTATTGCTTTGCAGCACACAGCTTCGACTTCCTCTGCGCCGATTCTTGGATCGACACCTCCACCAACTTCCCGTTCTTGCCTATAACGAAGTTTCGGCAAAGGCAGATGTCGAGTTTGTCGGCCAGGTTCGAGTCGCCTAACCCGAAGGTGCAGAGCCAAGTCAAAAGAATGCAAAGAGAAGAAAAGAAAAAAGAAAAAAATAGAAAACAAGAAAAAAAAAAATGAAAAAAGCAACAAAATAATAAAATTAAAACGAAGATAATAG
>CAZAVC010000039.1:2137-10812 GCA_964488265.1 uncultured Fimbriimonas sp. | reverse complement strand
TCCGTATGTGGAGAATGCCCCACGCACGGCACAGTCGCGAGAGTTCCAGAAAGGCTCCGACTTTGAATGGGAGATGGTTTGGTCCTATTCTTTCGGGCAAGGTTGGCAGTATGCCGGGATCGATCCGGCGGACGTAAACATTCCCGAAAGAGCAAAGGCGGCCCTGGTTTGGGTGCGCACGGACGGCTCGGGCAACTACTTACGCTCCAGGTTCATGGACTCAACTCGGCGGGTGTTTCAGGTGAACTTGGGAACCCTTGGGGAGCCGGGCGCCGTTCCCCGATGGCTGCCGGTTCTGATTCCTCTCGACGGAAAGGAAGTGGCCGCAAGCTGGGGAGGAAATGAGTCCAATCTCGTTCCGCGTGGTGCCCTCAAATGGGCGCATATGCTGCTTATCGACTCATTAAACAGACAAGTTCCCAGGTCAGGAACAGTGAAGATTGGTTCGATCTCCTACCTTTTTTAGGTTCAAACTAGGACCTGAGACCCGCTTAGTTGGAGTGTATGAAATGTCACTCGCTCTCACCCGTTAAAGATGTATCCTGCAATTAGAACCCCGGGGATAAAAGGGTTCCAAAAACGGAGTGGAGAGAAATGAAGAAATCAAAACTGATTCTTAGTGCTGCAATGATGGCGGTTGGTGCGGTCTCGATGGCGGACCGCGCAGTCGTGGTGGGCATCAACGACTTTGCGTTTATTCCAAACGCTCGTCTCGCGGGTTGTGAAAACGACGCGAATACGATGAAGAGCCTGTTGCTCAAGAAGGGCTTCAGGGAAAGCGAGATCGCAACCCTTCTATCGCGAGCTGCTACGAAGGAGGCAATTCTTGCCGCCCTTGACCGAGCAACCGAACAGGTCAAATCGGGCGAGCGATTGGTCATCACCTATTCTTCTCACGGTAGCCAAGCCGGAAACGGAGTCTCGACGCTTCTGACGACGAGTTCGACGGGCCGAGGATTCTCGGGCGACATCACCCCGCAAGAGATTCGATCCTACATTAACAAAGCTATCGCAAAGAACGTCGCGGTGACCTTGTTGATCGACGCTTGCCACTCGGAAGGCGTTCTCACGAAGAGCGTCAACCCGGTTAACACCGATGCGAAGAAGCGATTCTATCCTCGAGAGGTCGTTTCCGGTGAAGCAAGCCGATCGGCAAGCTTTGTTGGAGACAAGCTCGGCGAGGTCGTGACCTTTAACAGCGCCCAAAACCAATCCGCACCGATCGCTTCCAACTCGCAAAACGTGGGTAACGGCGGCCCGCTCTGCGCGCAGTACGCGGCGGCAAAGTACACCCAGTACGCTTTTGAAACCAACCTTGCCGGCAAGCGACAAGGCGTTTTCACCTACTACCTGAACGAAATCCTTGGAAAGGGTCGAATCACCTGGGCTGAAGTTACTGCCAAAGTGAATGGCTCGGTATCGGCATGGAGCAAAGACGAGCAGAACCCAGTTTTCATTGGCGCACCTGGTTACGCCCTTGAGGGGTATGCGTCTCCGCAAGCCGCTCAGCAAGCAACTCAGCAGGTAAGCGTCCAGATCCCGACCTTGAACGATCTGTTCAATTTCGACAACGTCAACAACGGTGTCATCGCCATTCGGTGGAAGGATGAGAACGGCAAGTATCGAGAGAACGGTTCGACCATCAAGATGAAGGGTCAAGGACAGGACTACTCCAAGTTCGAAATTCAAGTAAGCAAGCCGGGCTGGCTCGTTGTTCTCGACCGAGACAGCAAAGACCAAGTTCAGGTCATGAACTTCAGCATGCAGTCAAGCGAGGACGTAACGGCTCTTGCACGAGTTGCCGCTGGAGCCGTGGTGGTTCTGCCGGGTCAACCTCAGGACTATTACGCCTTCAACCTGGAGGGTCCAGAGCGAATCAAGGCAATCCTCTTCACCAGCGAAGACGCGGCGAAGAGTGCAATCACAAAGATCCGTCAGGTTCTGAAGGGTAGCAACAACCGAAGCGGACTGGTCAATGCTCGCTATGGCGAAGTCGTCCAAGTCGGAACTGCCACTGCCTCGTTCTACACCGCCGACCTGCGATTCCAGGTCGTCAAGTAATCGCAGACCTAAGGAGAGGAGAACAACATGTCTGCAACATTCACAACCCTCGTCTGCTCCCTGGCCCTCTTGGGCGGGGGGCAAGACAGAAATCTCGTCAACATCCCAGATGCCTCAACCAACACCGGAACTCCGGAAGCTGATCTCTACACGTTCAGCACCACTTTCCGGCAAACCACCAATGAACTCCTTGGAGAGTGGTCGAAGGATCGAAAGATCTTCGGCAATGCGTCCAAGTACCGATTCAAGATCACAGTGGAAAAGGCCAGCCGATCAAGCTGGGACTACTATCAGGCGCAGTCTCTCGGCTATTTCGTGAACATCGAAGTCGACCGAGTGGGTAAGTGGAACGCCTACTCTGAGTCCAACAAGCGACTGGGTGTGACGGGTCGCATGCTCGGCGAAAGAGTTGCTTCCTACCTGCTGTCGAAAGAACTGGAGCGAGAAGCGGACGCCGTGAGCGACCGAATCGAAGCGATCCTGACTTCGAACCGAAAGCCGAATCTCAAAGTCGCTCAAACGATCGACGGTAAGTTCAAGGAGATCGACACCGACGTGTTGGCCGGGCCGAAGCCTGTGCAACTCTTCGTGAAGCCGAACGGAAACGACGTTTACGGTCTCACCGTCGTCGAAGTTACGAAACGCGGCAAGCGATACTTCGCAAACCGAGTGTTCACCCCGTTCGATCCGTGGAGATTCCCGAACAACGAGTCAAAGGATGGATGGACCCAGATTCCGGTGACCATTGACTACTCGAATCGGAAGAACATGCAGCCCAACGATCAACTGTTCCTCCTGGTTCTGGTTGAGAAAACGGGCACTCGTAGCAATGCGCTGGATCAGCTCTTGCTCGATATCCCGTTCAGTGAGATCAACGAGACGAACATGTCTTTAGATCTCCCGAACCCGGATAGCTATTGGCTCGCAACCGTGTTTGGCAAGCGTCGGTGGGAAGTGTTCCCGCTCAACGTAGCCATTGCCCGCTAAGTGATTGCATCGGTCTCTCCCCTGGTTCAAGCCGGGGGAGGGTCATTTTTTTGATCGAGAAAGGGAAGCGTAAAAGAATCCGCACAGGAAGCCTGGTGCCATCAGAGCCCCTGTCATGGAAGCGACGATGTTGTACGGATACGGGAAGAGCAACAAACCTGCCGCCCCGCCGACGAGAACAGCGACTTGCACACCGATGGTGAGAAGGCACCCGTCGTTCTCGGCTCGAAAGCGCGTCCCGAGCGATTTAGCGATGAGGGTGAAAGTGACGGAACTTGCCAGCCAGGCAACGAAAACGAATGCGTAGATCGCTGCCGACGGAATTGGCTGAGTCACCGGATATCGCATAGCAATAGTTTGAATCAACAAAACGGCGATCCGTCGCCATTCGGTCGTTCCTCAGAAAGTTGGAATCACAAGGCAGAAAGGCCCTTAAGCCAACTTTGAGGCGAAACGTAGACTGAACGTAAACGTGAGTTCATCAGAGGGATATATGAAGCGAGGAATTATTACAGCGGTCGGCTTGATCACGCTGGTGACTTGTTCAGTTGCTAGCGGAACAAAACGCCTGAAACAAGCCGAGACCGGCCGAAAAATCGCGTTCTTGGTGGGCGTTTCGAACTATGGGGGTACGGAAGGTTGCATCAAAGACCTAGCCATGGCTCACTCAGATGCAACAAAGCTCGCAGATGCCTTGCGGAGCCTAGGCTGGAAGATCTTCCTCGCCATAAGTAGCCCTGGTGACAGCAACCAAGTTTCCTTTGCTACTAAGGAAAGAATTCTCACCCAGCTTAAGGAGATCGCCGACGATTCGAAGGCATCGGACACTTTTCTCTTTTACTTCAGCGGTCACGGCATGAACGTTGGGACCGAGGGTTATCTTTGGCCGTCCGACGGACGCTTTGAACGTGTCGGGCTGGATTGGAAACCCCGCTTAAAGACCCTCGTCTCCTTCTCAGAGCTAGAGTCGGTTTTCAAAACGATGAAGTCGACCAAGCGGGTGCTGGTTTCGGATGCCTGTCGAGAAGAGCGGACAGAAGTGGTTCGCGACGAGCCGGAGCAAAGGACCCTTCGAACAATTGTCGAAGACAAAACCGACATCTCAAAGCTGAACTCCAAACTCGGTGAAGTTGTGAGTGCTGATTTCCAAATCAGTACAGCGGCGCTGTACTCCTGCATCGTCGGAGAATACAGTTGGGAAACCGAGAATGGTGGGGTTTACACGGGCGCTCTCGTGGATGCCCTGGCGCGTGATGAAGAGTGTGCCGACGCCCGCGGACGTATCACCCCTGCCCTTGTAAAGACCGTCACCGCAAAGAAAGTCGCGGCTTGGACTCAGCAATCTGGCAAGCGCCAAACGCCAGAGGCTGTGATTCGGGAGCGTGATCCAATTATCCTCGGCGTTCGTAAGTTTCCAGGCGGCGCACAGCAGTCTGGCGGGTCTGGGGGATCCGCCGTCCTTGACGGATTTATAACCGCCGGAGCGGTCCTTTACGAAACACCCGCCAGTGCCACGCCAGAAGGAACGGAAAACCTTAGTGATTCCATTAGCCTTGTGAATGGAAGCATCATCGCTCGTACCAATCTGGATCGCTGGCACAAGTTGGTTTATCGCCACAATCTCTTGGATCGAGATGCGGAGACGGACGAGGAACTAGCGACGTTCGAAGGCGAAACCACCTTGTCTCAGAAGAGTGGCTCTGGTCCTGAAGCTACTTACGAAGTCTCTTTTAAGCTCCTCGATTGGACGATTCGACCCTTTAAGGGCAGCGGTGAAAAGAGCATCAAGTTCCCGTTTAAGGCAACGGAGTTCAAAGTCAATCGGCAGGCCGGCTACGGAAAACCCGCCGTTCCTGGCCTAGACAGCCTTGCCAAATCCGAAGAGGACTCTCGAAAAAACTACTGGAAAACGTACAACTTTCCCAAAGAGCGAGAACAGCCGGAGGGTTACCAGTGGGGCAAGTATTACGGAGAGGTCTCGAGCGTAGTCTCCGCGGCGTTCCGATTCGGCGTCAATCGTGAAGAACGAGAGCGTCGAGACTACAAGAGCGCGTACATCAACGATGGCATTCTGTACGTTGCGAGCGGCAACTCCAAAGGCGAAGGCAGGAAGCTTCAATACGATGTGAAGACAGGCTTCTTGCTACAAATTGAGGACACCGAAATTGTGGTGAACCCAGAGACAAAGCGTAAAGTTAAGAAAACCCATCTGGTCGTTCTGGATCCGGCCAAATCCATGATTCGCAAATAGAGCGGTCGCCGTCTGGATCGTAGGAAAAAAGAAATCTCATGAAGTTAGCAATTGCATTAAGCATCGGTGTTGTTGGGCTCGTTCAGAGTGCCTGCGCCGATACGGCCATCCTGGTTGGAATCAATAAGTATCCGTACCTCCCAAACGCCACTCTGGAAGGTTGCGAAAACGATATCGACAACATGAAGGTCGCCCTTAGCAAACGCGGCTACAGTGAAGGCGAGTTCGTCATGTTCAAAAGCGAACAGGCCACCAAGGAGGCGATCCTCAACGCGTGGCGACGAGCGGTGGCGAACGGTAAACCGGGGTCGCGAATTCACTACCACCATAGCTCTCACGGAGCCAAAGCCGGCAACGGAATCTCGACCCTCCTCACCGCGAGTTCGCGTGGTCAGAGCGTTTCAACCGACCTAACCTCTTTCGATTTCAAGCCCATCATTGACACGGCCCGAGCGAAAGGAATTCACGTCACTTTCATCGTCGATGCCTGCCATTCGGAGGGTGTTCTCTCCAAGAGCGTCAACCCGTTCAAAGGGAAGCCTCGCTATTTCGAGCGCACTGCTGTGAAGGGCGGACCAGACGCTTCTCAGTTCGGGACCGCGTTGAATCGCTCAACGCCCAGCTTCCGGTCGGATGAGTTTACGTCTGCTCCTAACCAAGGGTTGTTCGCACAATACGTTGCGGCAAGGTACGCGCAGTACGCCTTTGAAACGAAGATCAACAACCTTAAGCAAGGCGTGTTCACGTTCTATCTCGCTCAGGTGATCGCCTCCGGCGCAAAGGTCTCTTGGCCCCAGGTGACGGCGACGGTCAATGGAAAGGTTTCTTCTTACAGCAAAGACGAACAGATTCCGGTTTACACGGGTCCAGCGGTCGAATTTTTGAGCGCACCTCAACCTTCTGCACCAACTCCGCCAAAGCCGCCGACCAACCCTCCGGTGAATACGGGAGGTGGGCAAGGAACGAACCAGTCGGGTGGGGGCTCCACCGGGCAATCAAATCCGACGCCCATCGCACCTTCGGCGCCTGCGCCCGGCAGCTTGGACTGGCCCGTAAACTTTGCCTCGTTCTCGTCGCTGTACGCCTTTGACAACACAAATTCAAACGCGGTAACCGTCTCGATGAGCGACGAAAAAGGCAAACCCTATCCTGCAGGCACAACCATTCGATTGAAGGGTGACGAAGAGCAATACGTCGTATTTACGATCAACGCTCGTCGACCCGGTCACTATCTCATCCTCGACCGAGATTCGAACGATCGTGTGCAAGTCATGAATGCCGACCTCTCGGCGACGGTCCCTGAGATCCTGCAAGCGATCCAAGTCGACCAGCCTCGCGCACTCCGATTCCCAGAAGGGAAGGATCAAGCCATTCGGTTTAACCAGACAGGTCCCGAGAAGATCAAGGTTGTTTATTTCCAGGACGCGGCTGATGCTGAAAAGGCGGTGTCGGCTCTGAAGAAGGCAATGAAGAACAAGAGCCTCGGAGATCGAGAGAACCTTGAGTCTCCGTTCTCGGGGCTAACTTTCAAACTGAAGAACCTAGCCACTGCAGACTTGCGATTCCAAATCGCTCGATAGCAATCGCGAAAACTGAGAAAAACCGTTCAATCGAGAAAATCGATTGAACGGTTTTTGCTTTTCAAGTCACGAACTCATAAGATCGTGGAAATCGCAAGGCTAATTCCCATGAACGCTTCCATAGACGTGGCAAAACTGGCAAAGGCGCACTACGACGCAGTATTTCGATTCTGCGCCGTACGCGTTGGAGCGGATCGAGCCTCCGATGCTACGCAGGAAGCGTTTCTCACCGCTCATCGCAATGCGCATACCTTCCGGGGCGGCAGCGCGCCGCTTACGTGGGTGCTGGGCATTGCCCTTAACGAATGTCGCCGTCTGTTACGCAAAGAGGGGAGGGAGGGTTATCTCCCTGACTTTGCGGAGCCCGCAGGTGACTCACCAGAATCTCGTCTTGTGAACTCAGAGGTTCTCAAGGCGGCTCTTGCCGGACTCTCGGAAGAGCACCGAGCAGTTGTGCTTCTGCACGAAATCGACGGACTCACTCAAGTCGAGATCTCCGAGGTCCTGGGAATACCTACCGGGACCGTCAAAAGCCGACTCCATCATGCTTTTGCTGCCCTAAGAAGGGCCATTTACGACGACACCGCTCGCAAGGAGGGGGTGCACTAATGAAATCCAATTTAGTTCTAGACGGATTCACTCCTGAGGAAGTGAGTGAAATCAACGAGATTCGAGACGCTCTGCGCCGGGTCGAGAGACCCGAACCAAAAGGGCTGGATGATCTTTTGGCAAGGCTTGAAGCAGAACCTGTGAAAGAGGTCAACCCGGTTGTGGCGAAGGTGAGTTCTTTGTCGAACCGTTTCCTGCCCTCCTCGCCGCTCATGCGCTGGACGGCGGTGGCGGCGGTGGCGGCGGTGGCGGTTGTCTTTGGAATCTTGATCACTCCGACGGGGAAGATTCAGAGCCTAAGTTCTGATGCTGCACCTAACGCCGAGGCTGGAGCACTTGTAGAAGTTGCGCGGGCTCCTGCAGGCAGCTCAGGGACTCCAGCAGAAGTGGACGGTACTGCGTCTTATGCAGCAAAAAGCGCCATCCCCGCTGATGAGACACGTCCTCGAAAAAAGGAACAGAGTTTCTCCTTCCGAGACGGTGAAGCCTCGACCTTTGGATTCGCGATCGACCGGTCTGCGGACATGGAGGTTCGCGTTGTCGACGTCCCAAAAACCGTCCAAGAAATTGAGGCGGAGACGAAGGTGTTCAAAGGCTTCGTTGCCTCCAGCGATCAGTTTCGCGACTTCGATCCTTCCTCAGGCGAGATTGCGGGCTGCAATCTGGAACTGAGAATTCCGACCGCCAACTTTGACCGAATGATCGGGAAACTCTCCGCTCTCGGAGAGGTTTTCCGCAAACAGACAAGCGCCGTCGACATCACCTCAGAAACGGTTGATACCGAGGCGAGGCTAAAGGCGCTTCGCGCCGAGGAGCAGCAGCTCATGAAGGTGATGGACCAAACCCGGACCGTAAAAGAGATTCTGCTCGTCCGCGAACAACTCTCCGGGGTTCGGCAAAACATCGAAGGGATGGAAGCAATGCTCAAGTCACTCAAGACTCGCGCTTCGCTGAGCACCATTCGGGTAACCGTTCGAGAAAGGCCGAAGTCGCCCAAGCCGGTCAATTCCGAGAGTTGGTCTGCCGACGCCTTTAACTCTGCGAAAGAATCGCTGACGCTCAAAGCTCAGAACTTTGGAAGGCGACTCATTTATGCGGCGGTTTACGCTCCCATCTGGTTGCCACCAATCGTTATTGGTGTGGTCGTTTACCTACGAAGACGAAAGCAATCACAATCTTGAGAATGT
>CAZAVC010000039.1:0-2127 GCA_964488265.1 uncultured Fimbriimonas sp. | reverse complement strand
AGTTAGGTTCAAATCCTGGCCCGTTCGGGCTTTTCAGGACGGATACCCCCTTGTTCCCTGGGAACCTGGGGGGTATCTTCAAAGACCTTGAATACGAAGGCACCCGCGAATTCGGAAGCTTTTCTTCAGTGCATCAATTGCAAGAAGATTTTGTTTTCCATCGACTTCGAGCAGAACCTGCGGGTTTGCAACTATTGCGGACACCACCATCGCCTCTCTGCCGCTACGCGAATCGCTTGGACCTTCGATGCGGACACTTTTGAAGAGCTCGATACCGAACTGCGGTCGGGCAATCCGCTGGAGTTTCCCGATTACGTGGATAAGCTCCATGCCGCAGAAGCAAAGACGAAGCGATTCGACTCGGTGGTATCCGGCCGAGCCAAGCTTGAAGAGATGCCCGTGAGCGTTGCCGTTGCCGATTTCAACTTTATGGGCGGCTCCATGGGGTCGGTTGCCGGAGAAAAGATCACGCGCACCCTTGAGCGAGCCGCAGACGAGCAGATGCCAGCCATCATTTTCTGTGCTTCCGGCGGTGCCCGTATGCAGGAAGGACTGCTAAGCCTGATGCAGATGGCAAAAACAACCGCCGCCGCGCAGCGCTGTGCCGAAGCAGGGGTTCCTTACATTGCCGTCTTCACCGACCCGACCATGGCGGGCGTCCTTGCCAGCTACGCTTCCATCGCCGACGTTATTGTCGCCGAGCCGCGAGCTTTGGTGGGATTTGCCGGAACGCGTGTGAGTAAGCAAGCAGGCGTCAGCAAAGTGCCCGACGATTTCCAAACCGCTGAGTTCTGCCTGAAGCATGGCATGATCGATCGAATCGTCCCGAGAAAGGAGATGAGAGATACCCTGGCGTCGCTCGTGCGAACGCTGGGTGGGCATGCTTTATCTGCGTATGCGGCAAACGGGGGCAAAAAGTGAGTTCGCCAAAGACACACAAAGAGTGGGAAAGAGAGCTCCTAGAGCTTGAAGACTTCATTGCCAAGGCCCGTGAAGCGGCGCGCAAAGAAGCCGAGCCAAAGTCTCGCGAGGCACTTGAGGCGAAGATTGAAGACCTAGAAAAGGGTCGAGACAAGTTCATCGACGTGATGTACAGCAATCTCGGACCTTGGGAAAAGGTTTTGATTGCCCGGGCCGAGAAGAGACCTTACACGCTCGATTACGTACAAGCACTCTTCTCTGAGTATGTGGAGCTCCAAGGCGACCGCAGAGGATTCGCCGATAACGCGATCATTGGTGGACCTGCCTTGTTCAACGGTCAACCCGTGATGATCGTTGGTCACCAGAAAGGGCGTAACATTCAGGAGCGCCAATTCCGGAACTTCGGTATGGCAAAGCCGGAAGGGTATCGGAAGGCGATTCGTCTGTTCGATATGGCCGAGCGATTCCGAATGCCCGTGATTAGCTTCGTGGATACCCCTGCCGCCGACCCCGGTGTAGAAAGTGAGTCAAGAGGCATCAGCGAAGCGATTGCCGCCGCCATCATGAAAATGTTCGAGCTCACCGTTCCGACCGTCGCCGTAGTTATCGGCGAAGGTGGATCGGGAGGAGCCATCGGTATCGCGGCTTCCAATCGCGTCCTTATGCTTGAGAACTCGGTTTACTCCGTCATCCCGCCGGAAGGGTGTGCCGCAATTCTTTGGAGGATGCCAGAACGGGGTCCAGATGCGTCCAAGGCGTTGAAGCTCACCGCAGCCTCTGCGCTTGAGTACGGCCTGATCGACGAGATTCTTCCCGAGCCTAAGGGTGGCGCGCACCGCAGCCCAGTGGAAACCTTCGCGACCGTAAAGGAAGCGATTGAAAAGCACTTAGGTGCCCTCCAAGCGCTATCCCCGGAGGTTGTCAAAACCGATCGGTATGCAAAGTATCGCGGAATGGGTCGGTTCGAGATCGCCGAGAGCTAAGCCTTTCGGCGCTCGAGTTGCTGGAGGATCAGCTCCAGGACGATTGCTCCAGCGATCCCGGCGCATGCCCCCGCCAAGACGTCTGTGGGCCAGTGTACGCCTCTATAGATGCGACTAAGGCCAACTCCGCCTGCGATCACGTAACCGAAAAGAAACTTCCAGGAGTGCTCCGGGTAGAGCCGTCTTGCGAGCAGATAAGTTGTCGTGGCACATGCAAACGCGG
>CAZAVC010000038.1:0-10820 GCA_964488265.1 uncultured Fimbriimonas sp. | reverse complement strand
ATCGGAACGGCTCATATTCACACCCCTGGCTTCTCCAACGAAGTCCTGAAACGCGGCCTGGAGTGCGGCGGCATTTGGGATCACGACGAAGCCCGGGCTCTCAAGAATGTCGAGAAACTGGGCGGTGAGGTTCGTTCTCTCGATTCGATGATCGGAGACGATTCGATTGACGGTTTCATCGTTTGCAGCGAGACCGTTCGGCACCTGGAACTGGTCACCGAACTGGTGAAAGCTAAGAAGCCCATCTTCATCGAAAAGCCGATGGGATTCAGCGTCGAACAATCTTTGGCGTTGCTCGATCTGCTCGAACAGAACGAGATTGTCTTCCAAACGGGATATTTCAGCCGTGGGCAGGCCACTTACAGACTTCTGAAGCAGAAGGTGGAAGAGGGCTTCTTTGGGACGGTGACCCGGGTTCGAGCAAGCAACTGTCACAGCGGTGCGCTGGGAGGATGGTTCGACACGGATTGGCGATGGATGGCAGATCGATCGCAGTCGGGCGTGGGCGCTTACGGTGACCTCGGCACTCACGTGTTGGACCTCCTGTTATGGATTTTTGGGGGCATCACTGCAGTCACAGGATCGCTCTCTATGGGAACGGCTCGATATGAGGGGTGCGACGAACTCGGCGAGGCGTTGCTCAAATTCTCTTCGGGTGCGATCGGCACTTTGGCTGCCTCTTGGGATGACGTTGCCGACCCGATTCGGATTCAGGTGATGGGCACGAAGGGCCATGCGCTTGTTGGCTCCGAATTCAAATTGGCGGGACCGGACGGGAAGTTTGAAAAGATCGATGCGGGCGAAGGCATCCCAGCCGGCTTTGGGGCCTTCCTCGACTATCTCGAAGGAAAGTCGGTCGAACTGGTCACCCCCAGAGAGGCCGCGAACCGCGACATCGTTATGGACGCGATCTACCGGGGCGCCGAGTCGCAAACTTGGCAAAGCATCGACTCGCGCTGGCACTAAGCTTGTCTCGTTCCTCCCGCTCATAGGAGCGGGAGGAACGCTGCCGTTTTCTTTGGCGAGAGTAACCTTTGCTTGAGTTTTAGAGACCAAAGGTTGCATTACAGTCTCTTTGGTCGACTTGTTAGGGGACAACCACCTCAACCGACGGCCTTTGGTGTCTTTTGATTCACTACAAGCGATAGAATCTTAATTGTTGGGACAGTTTCTCCAAGCGACAGGCGCCATTTGTCTGTCTTTCACCCTTGCGTTTATTGTGATGCTCGCGCTTGGACGCGCGAGATTCAAATTTGTCCGCAGTCGACTAGAACTGCTGGGCGGTAGCTTGGTCCCTGCCTTTATTGAACTTGTCCCCGCCGAACAAGTGGCTTGGAAGTCCAAATCGAAGCATAAGGATTACACCGAACAGCTCAAAAAGCTCGGATTTCGCTCGGTGGGGCTCTATGAAATCTCTCCTTTACAACTGGCCCACACGGACGGCTATTACCGAGATGCCGATCACCTTTTTGCCGGCATCAGCCAGCACCCTCTGGGCGGAATGTGGCTGGACTTCTTTTGCATTCTAGAAAACGGAAAGGGTGTTGTCTCCACGAATAGTAAGGAGCAAAACCTTAAATCCAGATCGCCGATGCGCCATATCTATCGCAATGAGGGAGCTTCGGTTGAGACGCTTTTATCCGAGGCAGAACGCCTTTTGCGAGAGAGTGGATCGGAGCCGAATCGGTCCCTTAACTTCAAGCAGACTCTTCAAGAGTCTTATCACCTAGAGGCAAAGTGGCAATACACCGAGGGGATATTCAAAGACCTGCAAGTCGATGATCCCCGTATCATCGGGTTTGGGCTCACCGCAGACGAAAAGACCCTTGAATGGCTCAAGTCGGTCCGCGGGGGTCACGCTCCCGTTGAACCCAGTGCTTCGGTTGACGAACTTGTACGAGAATTCCTCGGCCAACCGGATTTAACCTCCGATCAGATCTCCCAGCGGTACTTTCTGGTGCACGATAACCTGAATCTGGCGGAGTTTCGAAAGGATCTAGAGGAACGACTCAACCTTCCTGAAGGATCCGCTCAAAACTGGGAATTAGACCGCACGTTTACTGGGGCGAGAAACTTTCTCTACTTCCTTTCCAAGAATCTCGATCTCAGCAATCGGCTCACAAAGTTGGGCGAAGTTCCAGGTCCCCTCTTGATTGAGATTTACACGATCAACGAGTCCCCGCAGCAAGGGGGCGAGCTTTTGACCAACACTCTTTTGGACACCAATGACTAATCTTGCTGTTGTTTGTTTTCTACTTACCGGCTCCGGGTTAGGGGTCGGCTCTGGTTTAGGTCAGTCCAAGTATCTTCAGGCAGGACCGATTCAGGTCGGGGAGATTTCAGGTCCCAATCAGGTGCGAGCGGGGGAATCTACTGAATATCTTCTCAGTGTTCAAGGGTCCTACGACAATCCTTTTGATCCCAAGCAGATCGACGTAGAGGCAGTTATCGAGAGCGATGGCCAAACGGTCCTTCGCCGCCCTGCGTTCTTCGCCGAAGACTTTGAGCGTCGCCTGGTAGATGGCAAAGAGGTCGTTCAATCGAAGGGCAACCGAGGCTGGCGAGTTCGAGTGAACTTCCCAACCGCAAAGAGCTACCGCATGACGATTGTCGCGAAAGACCGCTCTGGAACCGCCACCTCCAAGCCGTTCAACGTTACGGTAGCAAACCCCTTGGCAGGGAATCCAGGGTTTATCCGCGTCGCTCCGGATCAGAAGTTCTTTCAGTACGAAAACGGCAAGCCGTACTTCCCGGTCGGTTCGAACGTTTGCTGGGGCGGGGATGCGGGCGTGTTCAATTTTGAAACTTGGCTCCCGAAATACGCCCAACAAGGTTGCAACTACTTCCGTGTTTGGCTGAGCCCAACTTGGACAACCTTTGGGATGGAATCGAAGGGTTCGAAGACGGATGGCAAGGGTCCAGGATTTCTCTCCTTGGAGTCGGCTTATAAGCTGGATCGAGTCATGGAGCTTGCCCAAACGCACCAGCTACGCGTCAAGCTCTGCTTTGAAAGCTACAACGTGTTGCGAGACAAAGACGCTTACCCGGCTTGGGAAGATAGCGTCTACAATCGCGATAACGGGGGTCCGCTTGTTGCCCCTCACCAGTTTTGGCGGGATCCAGATGCCCAGCGGATGTACCGGAACAAGATGCGTTATTTGGTGGCGCGTTATGGGGCCGATCCGAATGTGTTTGCCTGGGAGTTCTGGAACGAGGCGGACCTCACGAGAGACTTTCCTGCGGAGGAAGCCCGCGAGTGGCATCGGGAGATGGGGGCTTATCTTCGGTCGATCGACGCTTACAAGCACTTGATCACCACGAGCTTTAGCAACTCGATGGGCGTAAGGGCGATCGACACCATCCCCGAACTGGACTTTATTCAGACCCACCACTACGGTGGTCCCGATGTGATCTCGCAAGTGGCCATCCAGCAATCTCGCAAGGGCGGCTGGAACAAGCCTCACTACGTTGGCGAAATTGGCGCCGATTTCACCGGCCCGCGAGCGTCGGACGACCCAGAAGGGCTGCAAATTCACGATCCGCTATGGATCAGCACATGTATGGGCTCAAGTGGAGCGGCGATGCCCTGGTGGTGGGATAGCCACATTGAGCCGTTTAACCTGTATCCGCTCTTTGGAGCGCTGGCGAGATTCGTAAAGGACATCGACTTCCCCAACGAAGGATTTCGACAAACCACACCGAAATTTGCTTGGCAATCACCCGCGCAGTCTGTGGCACTTCGCGACCTAACCGTTCCGTCTGCTCCGGGCGTTTGGGAAGACTCGCCTCTTCATAAACCCAAGACGGTTGTGATCAACAAGGAGGGCCGACCCGTCTCCGGAGCGCCTATCGCCTCGTTCTTCCACGGTAAGCGGAATCACCCCGATTGGTCCAATCCCGTGACAATCCAGGTCGATCTCCCCAGGAAGACACGTTTCGACGTTGTTGTTGGGGATGTTTCTGGCTACGGCGGAGCTCGGCTAGAGATTCAGCTTGATAACCAAGTGGTCATGACTCGCGACTTTAGCGATCCCGATGATAACGCAAAGACAGAGACCCTGACCGCGTATCGAGGCGCTTACGGCTTCGATGTCGCTGCAGGCAAGCATACGATTGTCGTTCGTAACACAGGGAACGATTGGTTTGAGGCAAGCATCCGGTTCAAAAACCTTCAACAGACCGTTTCTCCACCGCTTATCGGGTGGGGCACCGTCGGTGATTCAGTGGTGTTGGCATGGGCAAGATTGGCAGACCGAACTTGGAAGAGGATTTGCGAGAACAAAGAGACTATTCCAGCCTGTCCACCCTCGATTCTCACGATGAGTGGACTAGCCGCAGGGACGTATGAGACCGAGATTTGGGATACCTGGAAAGGAGCCGCGATTCAGAGTCAAACCATTCGCGTAGGACTGGATGGAGTGCTTCGCGTAAGGCTTCCCGAAATGGAACGGGACTTTGCGGTGAAGGCCGTCCTCAAACAGTAACAGAACCATGGACCAGGTGCAGTTCGATTTTGTCGTCATCGGGAGCGGACTCGCGGGTCTTACCTTTGCTCTGGAGGTTTCTCAGCTAGGCCGAGTTGCCGTTCTGACAAAGGCAGAGGTAACCGATTCAAACACTCAGTGGGCGCAGGGTGGCATCGCAGCGGCGGTGAGCCAAGACGATTCTTGGAAACTCCACGAAGAGGACACTCTGGTGGCGGGCAGCGGAACCAACGACTCGGATGCAGTGCGCTTTCTCGTGCAGGAAGCATCGGCCGCAATTGATTGGTTGGTGAACCTAGGAACCCGTTTTGACAGTCATGATGCCCAGCTCGCTCTTGGAAGAGAGGGCGGTCATAGTCGAAACCGAATTGTTCACCACGCCGACAAAACTGGCTGGGAGGTTGAGCGAGCGATTGTTCAGGCGGTTCGAAATAACCCCAACATCGAGGTCTTCGACCACACCTTTGTTGTGAACCTGCTGACCCACGAAGGGCGCTGCGTAGGGGCTCATGCCGTTATCGAGGGCGAAGAGAGGGCGTTTCTTGCACGTGCCGTTATGCTCGCCACAGGCGGCTGCGGGCGTATGTTCCAGCACACCACGAACCCAAGAGTCGCCACTGCGGACGGGATTGGACTGGGACACCGCATCGGTGCCGAAATCACGGAGATGGAATTCATGCAATTCCATCCCACGACGCTCTTCCATCCTCAGCTGCGAAGTTTTCTGATTACAGAGGCAGTGAGGGGCGCGGGCGGAACACTGAGGAACCACCTTGGGAGAAGGTTCATGTACGACTATGACCTTCGGCTGGAGTTGGCGCCGCGAGACATTGTTGCAAGAGCGATGGATAGCGAGATGAAGAAGCACGAAACTTGGTGCCTCTATCTCGATACCACCCATCTTTCGCCAGAGCTTCTAAAAGCAGAGTTCCCCACCATCTACGATCGACTCCAGACCATCGATATCGAGATGGAGAAAGACTGGATTCCGGTAGTTCCGGCGCAGCACTATTCCTGCGGTGGAGTGGTGACCGATCTTGACGCCCGAACCTCTATTCCCGGCTTGTACGCCTCGGGCGAGGTTGCTCGAACGGGAGTTCATGGTGCGAACCGGTTGGCAAGCAATAGCCTCTTGGAGGCGATCGTTTTCTCGAAGTCTGCATCGAAGGCGGTGGAATCGGAATCAGGTCCTCTGCCCACCAAGTTTGAGCCAAGCCGGTATCGCAGCATTCCGGAATCGGAGGCCATTCGGCTTCGCCGAATACTGCAAAAGCAGATGACGCAGGGGGCGGGCATTGTTCGAACGGACAAAGGGCTCCGTGAGACCATCTCGATCATCGATAAGTTGGAACACGACTACAATTCCATCCATCGGGCTCCCTTTGGTCGATACAGCTTGGAGACGCTCAATCTGATTCAAGCCGCGCGATACGTGGCGACGGGCGCTTTGGAGCGTCGCGAGAATATCGGGTTGCACTACAACTTAGACATCATCGATCCCAGTTCTGCGTCCAGGAAGTGAGCTTCGGCAACTGGGGGGCCCATTCGGGAATTCCGATTGGAGCGGTGCATTCACCTGCGGCGATGGGTTCGTAGCGCGCGTCGAGCCCACCTGGCTTTGGCGTCACGAAGAACGTGCGCAGGTTCTCTCCCTTCTCAGCAGTGACAGAGAAAGCCGAAGCGAGGCGGAGAATTCCGACCAGTTTTTCGCGGACGAAGAACCGGAGTTGAGGCTTCTGGGGCGTCTCGTTGGAAGGTTCTCCGGCACGAATCCAAACCGGGACATCGCCCAAAGAGCGGATAGGGCTGTAGATTGCCGACGCTAGCGGATCAGATAGACCCATAGGATTGCGAAGCGAGTAGATTGGGCTTCGCCAGTCTTGAAGAGGAAGGAAGAGTTCTTGAGTGCTGACGGCCTCCCCTCGACGTTGCCGATACGTACGCAGCCCTTCCTCTGCCGATAGTCCAACCTGAGCCCAGACTCCCACGAGACGATCGCTATCATGGGCTGAAAGGGCGCCTGCCACGGCCATTGCCGCAAGAGCTCTTCGGTTCTCCCCTTCTGGCACCCCTCTAAAGCGAGAGGTCTGCCAATCGAGCCGATAGTTCAGCGCGGTTAGTTGCTTCTCACTCTCTTTTGCGCCGCCGAGTGCGGCTGCGTTCACAAGAGAGAGGAGAGCGTGAGCAGCCGATGCGTATAAGCCCTCGCCGTTCTGCTTGTACATAGCGATATGTCTCGACCAAGGCTCCCGTTCCATGGGGGACGACTCGTAAAAGGACGTTTCTAGTTCTCTAGACCAATCCCCGAGCACCTGTCGACGGGATGCGATGAGATTCCAGAGGGCGAGACGCTCGACGCCTAGGGGATCTCGCCACGTGGGTTTGGCAAGTTCCGGACCCACGCCTTCCGCTTGAACCACGGCTCGGCCTGCTGGAATCCTTCGCGCGGGAAAAGTGATGGAGAGCCGCCCCCCTTCACCCACAAGGATTGGGCCCTCGCCGGTCTCGATATCGGTAACCGTGTAGGCAGAGGTGACGTTCGCATAGTATCCGGCGAGTTTTGCCAGATGCAGGGAGATGGGCGGGCAGAACAGTTTTCTGTTGAAGGTGTAATCCACCTTGATGGTTTGACCGTTAGCGCGGACACGCGTGCTCTTTCGCGCAAGAAGGGGTCCCGACCATAGCTCGCTCCACTTCTTGGTCTGTTGGACCAGTCGACCCAAGGCCGCCGCATCTCCGGTCGGAAAAGGTTTCACCCCAGAGGGGAGGCCAATTCTCAACCAGCCACGGTAGGCCCGATCGGATCGGATGCGGAAGTTGCCCGGCTTGCCCGTTACTTGCATACCGCAACGCCCATCGATAAAACCAAAAACCAACGGCGCCTGGCGGTCGCGAAAGCTAACCATGATCCAATCAGATGCTGGGGTCGGCACACCGGAATCGACACTGCCTTCCGTCCAAGAGAGGTACGGGGACGCAGTGGACCTTACACCAAAGTCGATGACGCCTTCATAGTAGAGAAGGATCCCCGAATCCCACGAGTCACATCTTATCTTGGACGGCTTCCCGTTTCCGCCATCCACGGCGATGACCATTGCTTCTCTTGAAACGGCTTGGGGAGTCCAAGAACCGAGTGACTTGGGAAACCGGAGAAGATCGCTCCCCCCTCCGACGCATCGAACACCGTCTGGAGTCACCCGCACACCCGCCACTTCTGGCGAGGTGGTGTATCCGTATCTTCCAAAGCCCTCGAATTCGGAAAGTCCCGCTTGAGCGGGCGCAAGAGATGCGAAGCCCAAGATGAGACTGAAACTAGAAAGGCGCGTTAACAAGGTTGAATCCGATTCGACGCGTTAGATAGGAGTAACCCAGGGAGACTTCTCGGGGGCCGATTTTTCGCCCAATGAGAATAGTGTAGTCCACGAAGGTCGATCGATCGACGCGGTCGAAGGTGTAACTGTAACCGATTCGCCAGTTGGAATCAAAGTAATAAAACGAGTCGATGAAGAACGACTGTCGATCTAGGTCGAGGCTCTGGTTCCAAAATGCGCCGACGCCCAGGTTTCCGTTTCTTACGGCGAACTCCGTTGACAGTCGATACAGGCCAGTGCCGATCTCGGTAAAGCCATCTCGAACGTAGTCTAGGCTGATTCGGTTGGAGATGTTGTACGGAAGCTGGTTGTACATGGAGAGCTGCCCCAGAAGCGTGATTGGGACAGGCACGTTGGTTCCTTGCACCTGAGCGATGGTGAAGCCCGCTTGTAGAGTGGAATCTTTGGAGAGCTGAAGGGGATCGGTGGAACCGCGCAACTGGGCACCGTAAGCGGACTGTTGGAACCGGGTAACGACGGGTACCAGATCTCCGTTACCGTCTACCTGAAGACTCTCAATGGTTCGGTCTCCGACATCGGCGCGGACACCGGGGAAGAGGCGGAGTGGAAGTTTGCCAACCTTGATGGGATCCTTTTCCGCAACAAGGTTCGCAGCGGCTCCATCGGACTGGAGCCCCTGAATGCTCCGCTGGACGTTGCTGTTAAGGGTCCACTGGAAGCCCTTGTTCTGATTACTGATCGAAGTGTTGAGGAACACCGACTGTCCGGCTGGGGAAAGCAATTGGAACGATGCCTGCGTTCGATCTGACAATCGAGAATACTGACGGATCCCTACTTGGTAGTCATCTCGCCCCATTCCTGTATAGGTGAATGCTCCCTGGCCCCTCTCGCCGTTGCTCCAGTTGAGTTCGTAGTCAAAGAAGACGCCTCGGTTTGCGTTGAATCCTCGACCCAGGTTTTGGCCCGTTCGGAAGCGCACCAAGCTTTCTTGGTTCGGCGAAAGCGTGAGATATTGGGGATAGTTGACGCTGAACTGGTTATCGAAGACGTTGATGATGTCGTCCGCAAAGAGCTGCCCGGGAGGTGCATTCAAGTCGATCTGGTAGAGCGGGATGGGAATAAGCCCTTTCATGTTCATACGAATAACGGCTTTCGTGAAAATGATTTTTCTTCCAGGAACGATCAAGGCGCTCTTCGCGTTTATGCTCTGCGGTTTATTGATATCTTTGAATTCAAACGCACCTTCTGGGACGGCTGTGACCGGACTCGAAACTCCTGCCCGGCTGATCTCGCCGAGGGCGAAGATCTCCTTCTTTTGCATCGGAATCGGCCGATCTTGATCGTCTAGATCGAAAAAGAGATAACCCCAAAGAGGCATGAACCAACGAAACTGCGGCCGGTAACCCTTGTAGCGAGTCGTCCCAAAGCCAGCTCGTTTTTTAAGTTCTAGATAAATGTCTTGGAAGTAACCCGACCATGCCGACGTGTTTACTTGTGCGAACTGAGCCTTGACTATTCCAGCCCTCACGTCGTACTCGAGTTTCTTAGCCTCGATTGTGAGATCCTTATAAGCAAGCCTAACCTTGCCTTTTGCGCTTGCTGCTGAGATGAGATATTCGAGTTGCGAGTATTCGAGATTATCGTCTGTGAATACTTCGATCTTTTCTTGTCCCTGCAGAAGTTCCGACTTGTCTTTGACATAGTCGATTTCGATCACGCTGGGAAACGTTCCGCCGCCAACCTCGCTCGCGGTGACCTTATCGATGCCTGGCGTATTGCCCGCTACAAGGATTGCTTGGGCGATTCCTGAGCGAGTTGTAACTACAGACTCTCTGAAGAAGCCAAGTTTGCTTCGGAAAAGCACTCGAGTGCCATCGGGCGCGAATTGACCCGTTGAGACTTCCCGGACTTCGGCGGTGATGGTGATTGCCGAGCGACCATCGGCAACGACCGCAGCGGGAAACGCACTTAATCGGATCGATCTTTGAACAGCCTGCGCGCTTGCAAGGCAAGTCGTCAAGATCATTAAGATCAGGCAAACGAGACGAGATAGACCCCTCTTTACCATCGCTTCATAGAATAGTCGAAACAACTTCACAAAGAACGACGCCTCCCACTTTAGAAGTGGGAGGCGTCCATTAGTTTCGCTTACTTTAGCGAGTTACGGTTACAGGAACGTATCGTCGAACCCGCTCACCACCGTCGCTCTCCGCAAGGATTTCGACTTGGTAGTTGCCAGGAGCAACCGCTCGGTTAGCGTTGTCTCGGAGGTTCCAGGTGACCGAGTTTTGTCCGGCCTTATCGGCTCGGCCCCGGGTAACGGCGAACACTTCTCGACCGTTGGCAGAGAGGACTCGCACGCTGGTCGTTGCATCCGATCCGAGGGTGTAGCTTACAACCACCGGAGCGTTTCGGTTGTCGCCTCGACCGTCTCGTCGGACGACGACGCTACCGATTACGGCTCGGCTTGCATAACCCGGCTCGAGCTGAATCTTGAACTCTCGAGTGCTTCGAGCGTCGGCTTGGAAGGTGTAACCGGAGTTCTTTCGAAGGTCTCGGCTATCTCCTGTCGTGACGTCTACAAGTCGGGCTCGTACGTTCTTCGGAATCGTCGAGAGGTTCGGCCAGGTGACAGTCACAGGACCTGCGTCTCGAGCTTCTACCGTCATGACGAACTCTTGTCGACCCGTCTTCTCGCTGAGCACCTGAGCCATTCGGCTTGGCTGACCTGCGACATCCTTTCGGATAGCGAGGCTAACTGCACCATCGACCGGAGCGATCGGAGGCTCGTTGACGATCAGCTTCTGAGCATTCTCAGGGCTGCTTGCCACACCGACGAAGTTTTGGTCGTCAGCGGTCTTGTCGGTTCGTGCGACGAGTTGGAGTCTCCACTGCTTCTCAGACTGGGTCCAAGCTTGCTTCGCCTCTTCTCGAACAAAGAGTTCGTAGACGGGCGGGAATCGGAGAATCAGGTCCTCGTTCGTGTTGACGAAGATCCAATATC
>CAZAVC010000037.1:0-10906 GCA_964488265.1 uncultured Fimbriimonas sp. | reverse complement strand
CTTCGCAGTTGCGGTTGTTGGAATGTCTGCCGGTTTTTCGCCTTCAATTGCGCGTCTCGTTCAGGTTGACGTGCCGGAATCGCTCGTTGCTCAAGGGACTGCCTTGATTCAAAACATTCGGCCGGGTATCCCGTTCTCCGAAGTGATTCCAAGCTGGAATCTTGAAGACGCAAAACAAAATGGGATCGAAATTGAGCTAAAGCCCCGATTCGAAGCAGGAATAGGTTCGTGGTTCAGTCTTGGAAAATGGTCGCTCGATTCCGGCCTTTTGCCCAAGGGCTCGGTGGAGAAGCAGAAAACGGACGACGGTCAGGTTTTCACCGACGTTCTTCGCCTTAAGTCCAAAGCAACAGCGATCGACGTACGACTCACCCTGAAAAAGGCAAGCCCCAATTCCTTAACCGGGGTTAAGTTGCTCACGCTCTCCTTCAGCAATCGGGACACCGTCAAGGATGGCGAGCCTCGGAAGAGCCACCCAGCATGGGGCAAAACAATCGATGTGTTTCAACGCGCTCAGGGCAACTATCCCCGAGGGAGTGTTTTGTGCAGCGCGACTTCAACTTCAATGCTGCTCAACCATTGGTCTAAGGAGCTTGGACGACCTGCGCTTGATCGAGATGTTCCCGAAGTTGAATCGAACGTCTGGGATCCGGTTTATGACGGGGCAGGGAACTGGCCCTTCAACACTGCCTATATGGGATCCTTCCCTGAACTGACCTCCTACGTGAGTCGCCTTACTTGCATTCGAGATTTAGAGGATTTGGTCGAACAGGGAATCCCCGTGGCGTGCTCGGTGAGCTTTGACATGCTTCGAGGACGTCCCCTCTCTCCAAAAGAAAGCGGTCACCTTGTCCTTGTAGTGGGATTTACGAAAGATGGAACCCCCGTGTTCAACGATCCAGCTTTTAAGGAGGGCGTTCGGAAGACGTATCCAAGGGATGACTTTGAAAGAGCTTGGAATTACAGTGCGCGAACGGTTTACATCGTTCACCCTATTGGGATGAAACTCCCCAAGTCCAGGGTGTGGATCGGCGAGTCCCAGAATTAATGGGCACTTCGAACTATTTCGCAACGAAATCTCTGGTTTGAGCGATACTTCCCCACAGACCTGATGAAACGGACTGTGGGGCTTCATTATTCGTTCGGCGCTATCGCCGCTCTCGTTTTGCTTTCTGGCTGCGGGCCTAAGCCGCCGCAAAAGGATGCGGCGCTCAGCACTGCCCTGACCGTCGAGAAAGGCGATGTCGAGGTTCTCGTTATTGAGACGGGCACCATCGACGCTGTTAAATCCGTCGAAGTCAAAGCCGGAACTGCAGGCCGTTTGGCAGAGATTCTTGCCGACGAGGGCCAGTTGGTCAGTCAAGGTGAACTCATTGCCACCATTGATAAGCAAGAAACATCGCTGCGAGTGAGGCAAAACGAAGCCTCCTATGTCGCGGCTCAGAGTCAGATCGATCGAGCCAAGATTGAGAAAGCGCAGAGGTTGATCGTTGCTCGGGCAAACTTCGAACAGTCGATCGCCCGCCTTAGACAGTTGGAAGCGGAATCGAAAGCCCAGCCGATCTTGACTCAGGCGCAAATCGACTCGGCCAGAGCCAACGTAAGGTCGCTTAAAGAGGAGCGAGAACGCCTTGTGACAAGCGCCCACCCGACGCAGCGGGCTCAGATTCAAGCTTCCCTGGAGGAAGCTCGACGAAATGTTGACAACGCCCGGCTCGATTTTGATCGGCAAAAGGACTTGGAAGCGAAGGGATTCGTGGCCACTCGAACGCTGCAAACAGCTGAACTCCAGTTGCAGGTGTCAACCGCCAGACTCCAGTCGGCTGAGGAGCAGGCAAAGCGACAGAAGCAGCAGCTTGATGCCGAAATCGTGCGAGCCGACGAGGCCATCCGCCAAGCGGAAGCAGAGCTTAAGCGCACCGAAACCAACCGCTATCTCGATCAAAACCGTCTGCAAGACCTCCGAAACGCACGTGCAGAAGTCGAAAAGCAACGAGCGGCACTTCGAGATCCTGAGGTCATCGATCAACAGATTCGCCAGCAAACGGCTAGTGCGGCTCAGATTCAGACCCAGCTCGAAGATTCTCAGCGATTGCTTCGAGAGACAGCGGTTCTCTCGCCCCTTACCGGAGTGATTACCAAGCGCTACCTTCAAGTGGGAGAGCTTGCCATTGGTTTGAACTCGCTCTCGGCTGGAACGGCGATCTTCCGAATCGAAGATCGAACAAAGATGCGCGTTAAGCTCTCGATCAACGAAATCGACACCGCAAAACTAGCGGTCGGAATGGAAGCAAAGGTCGACGTGGACGCGCTACCGAGCGAGTCTTTCAAGGGCAAGATCAGCAAGATCGCACCGGCGAGCAAAGAGGCGGGCGCGGCAGGTTCCACGGGTCAATCTGCGGATACCGTCGTTAAGTACGAAGTGGAAGTTTTGCTCGATAACAAATCGGACAAACTCCGATCCGGCATGAGCGCTCGTTGCACGATTGCCGTTCAGGCAAGCAAGAACGTCATCGTCATCCCCTCTGAGTATCTGGGTAAAGACAAGGGAGAAACGTTCGTAAACCTTGCCCCATCGGACCCGAAAGGGAAGCCAACCCGCGTGAAGGTCAACGTAGGCGTCGCGAGCGGATCGCGAATTGAAATCTCCTCCGGTCTCAAACCGGGCGATAAGATCGTCATGCCGGACTTTGCTGGACCTGCCCGAAAAGGCATGATGCAGTTTGGTGGAGACGGGAGCTAAACCGTGACAACGCTCTGGCAAAGTTTCTTAATTGCCATTGGCATGCTCCGGATGCACAAGTTGCGTGCGTTCCTAACCATGCTGGGTGTGATCATCGGCGTCATGTCGGTGACCATTATCGTCATGCTCTCGAACGGATTCCAGACGTACATGACGCAACAGTTCCGCAAGGTCGGAGCGAACACGATTACGATCATCTTCGATCCGGGTTTCCGACGACGAGGGCAGAGTCTCGGATCGATCGATGGCTTGACAATGGCCGACGTTCAAATGCTTCGCGACAGAGTGAGCAACGTTGAGACGGTTGCCCCGATGGTCCAAGCACCTTCCACGAAAGTTGTTTCTGGAGACAAAACGCTCGACAACCCGCGGATTTTTGGTGGGGACTACTACACCCAGATTCTGAACAACACCGAGGTCAGTGAGGGTCGACTGCTCGAACGAAGCGACCTCGAGCGAATGGCGAACGTTTGTCTCATTGGACCGGATGTGAAAACGCAGCTGTTTGGCACCGAGAGTGCAGTCGGCCGCACGGTGGTTCTAGGCGGCATCACGCTTGAAGTCATAGGGGTGACCAAGCCCGTAACGGTGTTTGGTCAGTCCAATGGCAAAGACCTCTTGCTGCCTATCACTACGGTTCAAAAGAAGTGGCAGGGCGGAAACAAGGTCACCTACATTCAGTGCATCGCCAAGCCTGGAGCGGATGTCAACGCCGTGATGGACTCAATTTGGCGCGTACTGATGCAACGCAGTGGGAACAAGCCCGTTTACAGGGTCGACTCCTCCGAATCGATTCTAGGAGTGTTCAACAACATTCTCAATGTCGCGGGAATTGCTCTTGCGGGCATCGCCGCCTTGAGTCTCCTTGTAGGGGGCATTGGCATCATGAACATCATGCTCGTCTCGGTTACTGAAAGAACTCGAGAAATCGGTCTCCGGAAAAGCGTTGGAGCCAAGCGAGCGGTTGTCCTTCAGCAGTTCCTTATTGAAGCGGGCACACTCTCCCTTGTCGGTGGGCTGATCGGAATGGGGTTGGCGTATGGCTTAGGATCGATTGTCACTCTTTTAACGGCGATGCAGAAGTGGCCGGGCGAAGGTGGTCTTCCGACTCCTTTCCCGCTGAGTGCTGCCCTTGGTGCAGGAGCGTTCAGTGCCTTCATCGGAATGGTTTTTGGGTTTTATCCTGCCATGAGCGCCGCCAAGCTCGATCCTATTGTTGCCCTACGGCACGAGTAATCGTAGCCCTCGCCGCAGGTCATCCGGCCTGCGGTAGGCTATTGAAATGGCGGGTGCAGCAGCAACTGAGGTACTTGGAGCGGTCTTTATCGCCTTTGCTGCCGCCCAAGTCGGAAAAGAAATTGCCCAACGGCTAAAGTTGCCGGGTGTTGTTGGAGAGATTGCGGCCGGATGTGCGGTCGGCCCATTTGCCCTGAACTGGATCAGCAAAAATCAGGTTCCATCTCTTGAGCTGTTTGCCGAACTCGGCGCCGTTTTTCTCCTATTTGCGGTTGGGCTTGAGACGCGTCTGGCAGACATGAGACGCATCGGAAAGATCGCGTTCCTCGTTGGCAGCCTCGGAGTCGTTGTGCCGTTCCTATTGGCAGCAGGTTTTGGGGCTGTCCAAAATTATCCTCTTGCGAAGACACTCTTCTTCGCTTCAGCTTTTGTAGCAACGAGCGCGGGCATCACTGCGGCTGTCTTGCAGGAAAAGGGTCTTCTCTCAAAAAGAGAGAGTCAAGTCATTCTTGGAGCGGCCGTCATTGACGACATTCTGGCAATGCTTCTTCTCGGAGTTGTCTCGTCGGTCTCAAAAGGGAAGGTCGATGTTGCTGAACTGGCCCTTGTCGTGGTCCAAGCCATTGGATTCATTGTCCTCATCGGATACCTGGGTACGCGGGTGATGAAAAAGGCTCCCACGTTGTTGGATCAGCCTATGAATCCGAAGTCGCCGCTGGCTCTATCCATTGCGCTCTGCATTGGGCTCGCGTTCCTGGCGGCGCAAATTGGCCTTGCGGCCATCATTGGTGCATTCTTGGCGGGAATGATCGTCGCGGAGACAAAACACCAGCACGCCCTTGCTGAGGAAGTGAAATCGATCTCCGAGCTTCTCGTTCCGTTCTTCTTCGTCTACACGGGCATTCAAGTGAACTTCGGCATCCTTTCGAGTTTGGATACCGTTGCCTTCATTCTCGTCGTTACGGCATTGGCGACGGTTGGGAAATGGGTGGGTGGATACTTCGGGGCGCGAAAACTGGGTCACGAGAGCGCGAATGTTATCGGCTTTGGCATGGTGCCGCGCGGCGAAGTGGGCATCATCATCGCGTCCCTCGGCTATAAAGCAGAGATTTTCGATGAAAAGCTTTACGGAATCGTGATTGCGATGTCGCTCATCACGGCGATCATCGCACCGCCTTTAATGAGTCGCGGTTTCGCCCGGATCAAGGAAGCCAAGGAAGAAGAGCGGTTGGAACCCGCAGTAATCCCCACATAGGTGTCTTAAGGGGAAAGTGGTAGCGGCGAATGGACTCGAACCATCGACCTAACGGGTATGAACCGTTTGCTCTAACCAACTGAGCTACGCCGCCAAGCGACCAGGAGAATACCCGATCGAGGTCGTATCGCAAGTGAACCTCCGCGAGAACTTTGCCACCGATTTATCGTTCCACATAGGGTAGTCAAGCACTACTAGGAAGGTTCAAACTCTTGTGAAGGTGCGGAAGGTTTTTATAGCTTCAATCGCGGCGGTTGTCGTAGCGGGTCTCCTAGGACTCCAAACCGGTGATCCGACACTTTCCGGGCTCTCGAACCTCGTTGCGAAGAGAGACATCAAAACACTCAACTCGCTTGTCCTCAACGACCCGGAGATATTTAATGTACTCGCGGGCGGTCCTTACGGAGGGGGTGAGAAAGGCTGGTCCGTATTTGACGGTGTGACTCCGGTCACCAAACGACGATTCTTTGTTGTCTCCACGCCCCTTACCAGTCAAGACATCGGCGAAGTCCTTTTGATGGAAGAACCAGGGGGCAAGTTCACCCACATCGATGAGACTTTCGATTTTGGCGTCCAGTTTCAGGATCACAAGCTCAAAGTTGGTTTCAACATCGGCCTTAAGCAAGCCGTTTTCTCCGATACCATTCGCGTGAAAAGTGATGCCGCGGGTGAGTTTGTATTCCGAATGTCGCCCTGTTACAAGGTTCGAAAAATTGAGATCAACGGCGTTCCCGCTCCGTTCGCTCAGGCAGGCGGAATCGTTGTTCTCCCTTCAACCCAAGAGCCCGAGTTTGACCTTAAGGTGGACTACGCAGGCGTCGTGGACCTCCCGAACTATGCGGGCAGCATCACAAAAGACAACGTTCAACTCACCAACGACTACTGGTATCCAATGATCGCTCGGAAACCGTCTACGGTTGAACTTGAGGTTACGGCCCCCGCTGACTTCACGGTGGTCACAATGGGCGACAAAGTCTCGGAAACGCGACAGGGCGAGAACAAGGTCTGGAAGTACAAGCTCGACCAGCCCGTCACCTATTGGAGCCTGACGGCCGCAAAGCTTAAGGAATCGTTCCAGACGACCAACGGGATCAAGCTTGGAATGTGGAGTCCGCGCGTGCCTGTTCAGAAGATGAAGGACCAGGCGCAGTTTTACGCGCCAATCATCGCCCTCTATTCACGGGCTTTTGGCAAGTTTCCATTTGGGCAGTACGGTGCCTTGGATAGCCCTACATACGGCGGTGGCGCGCTTGAGGCTTACACGTTTGCCACCTACGGAGGCGGATTACCGACCGAAGATCCGCACGAACCTTCGCACACCTGGTGGGGCGGCATTATCAACAACACCTATCTGGGATCGTTCTGGAACGAATCGTTTGCAGTGTATTCAGAAGGGTTCTACTACCAAAACGCGGCGATTGCGGGTGAACCCGCCCCTGATCGGAAAGATGCCTTCGTGGTCGTTAATAGCCCTGGTCCTTCGGATGCGGGTAACGCCCCGGGACTTACTGGTGCCGCAAAGGGTCCCGTAGCTTCCGATATGGGCTACGGCAAGGGAGCGAGAGTCCTGGCAATGCTTGACCAACTGGTGGGCACGAAGAACCTTACGGATTGTATGAAGGAGTGGATCCGAACACATCCGGTGGGTCAGCCAGGGGATTGGGAAGACTTCGTCAAGATTCTTCTTCGTCGCCTGCCCAGCTACGACCTTGACGGATTCGTAAATGAATGGCTGCTGGAGCCGGGAGTCGTGGATTTGGAGCTTCGAAGTGTTACGTGGCAGAAGGGCATCTTGAGCGGGCAGATCCTTTCTAAAGGGACGAAAAAGCGCGTCCCCATCGAAATCGCCGTTGAAGGGACAGACAAAATCGTCCGCTTCACGACCATCGATTCCGCGAAACTTGGAGCGGGGGGCGCATTCCAACTGCCACTTGTGAAACGACCATCGCGAATCGCGCTCGATCCTCGTCATCGGACCTTGCGAAAGGGAGTCCGACCTCGATTTCCATCTTTTGTTGAACTTGGCCGATCTTTGAAGACGGTTCGGTTAGCCTTGTCCGATCAATTTGGTCTTGGTCCCGCAAAGTCAGCCGCTGCTGCTCCCGCCGACACGGCAGGACTCTTGCTCGTCGGCGATCCACGGAAGACGCCTGCGCTCGATAACATCTTGAAGAGTGCCGGAATTGTCCGGACGGGCGACAATCTCAGTTTCCAGGGGCGAATGGTCTCTTTGAATTCGGGAGGTGCTTGTGGAGTGCTCACCCTTTCGAATGGAAAGAACGTTGGATTCGCCTGCGGAAACGTCCGCTACGTTCCTAACATCGGTAACGCTAGACTTGCACTTGTGGATGAACTTGGCCGCTACATCACTGGAAAAACCGACCTGCCCACAACGACAGCCTGGCAAGACGTCTTCGCTCAGTAGACGATCCGAAACAAGCGCTTCAGATATCGAGGGCGGGGAGAAACCACGGCACGATCGAGCGAGAGTCGTAGCCGCCCGGTTCTGCCGTGATGGACCAGTCACCGTGGTGGCGATCCATCCAGGGCCTCACGTCACCACGATTTCTGGAGTCGATCAGCGCTTCTAGGTCTAGCTCAGCTATCGCGACTCCCTCTTCATTGAGGGCAGTCTCGGCAAGAACCGCGTTGACCGGGAAAGGTTCGGTGCTTGGGGCAATTATTGCCGAAGAGCCGTAGTTCTCGGGGATCGGCTCGCGTCCAAGATCACCCACCAGTGAAGAGTGGATCACAAAGGTCTGGTTCTCCACGCTCCGCGATAGGCAGGACCAGCGGACGCGTTGAAATCCTCGTTGGGTTTCTGTCCAAGCAGGGACGCAGTGCACCAACATCCCACTCTCCGCGAGTGCCCGACCTGCTTCCGGAAACTCGGTGTCGTAGCAGATCGTAACGCCGAGACCACCAGGGAGAGAAGCGAGCCCATGACCACGCTCAAGGTCCCAGGGGTCAATCTCGTACCGCGTTAGGTTGTTTTTCTCTTGATATCGGAGAGAGCCGTCCGGGAATGCGATAGGAGATACATTCCTTACACGGCCGTCAATTTCCTTAAAGTGGGACCCACCAACAATTACCAGACCGCTGTTCTCGGCGATGCGCTTGAACCAGTTTTCAAGGGCGTCTGCGTACTGGACAAGATAGCGGGGAGCCTTTTCCGGAGGAAGCTCCTTCACAAGGTGGAGGAGCTCCACGCTGAAGAACTCAGGCAGCACCACCAGCGACGCTCCTTTTTCATGAGCTTCGCTGATCAGGTCGAGTGTGTGACTCCAAAACTGACCGTCCGACCGGATGCGTCGAATCTTAAAGTTAACGGCGGCGGCTTTGAACGTCACGGTCTCCACTCCAGCAGTGCGGCTGCGTTCCCAGACTCCTCATCTTCCATGTAGTCGGCGATTGTTTCAAGATAGGTGAGCCCCATTTTCATCAGCGGACTAAGGGTGGGGTCGGAATGGAGGCCTTGAACCACACTTTGGATATACGTCTCGGGCGAGAAAGTTGAACGGTGATTCGCAAAGCCGGGAATACGGCAAGCGGTTCCATACCTAACAAGCCCAGTCTTTCGGCTCACGAGATCAAATCGGGCACGGTAGAGCGCTCTGCCAACCCCCATTCTGCGAAAAGCCGGATGAACGCTGATATCGAGTCCATACAGCGTCGACCCGTTCGGATCGTATGTGGTCAAGAATGGTCCACCCACGGTTGTATCCCAGTTCTGGTGAGCGGTCCAGTTTTCTTCCGTGATCCGAGTGTTCGAACAGGTGCCCATGAGGGTCCCTTCCTCAGTCACAGCGGCAAACTGGCCCATTGGAAACATTGCGATGTGCCAAACCAGATGCTCGGCCTTCCACAACAGTTCTTCATCAAAGGGGGGTGGGAACGCAAGACGTTGCAATTCAACGGCTGCCTCAAGATGACATTCTTGGAGTGGAGTGACTCTTACCGTCAAATCTCGACCCCGAGAAGCTCTAAGATTCGATCTAGGTCCTCGTCACCGTAGAACTCAACAACGAGTCTCCCGCCCTTCTCCGAACGTTCAATTTTCGTCGGCGAACTGAATCTCTCGGAGATTGCCGACTCGAGTTGTAAAGTGTAAACGTCTTTCGGCTCCGCCCGACGAACTTCCTTCTTCGATTGCTTTGAGTCCGACGTCCCTTCCTTCAAAGATTCCACCAGTTGCTCTGTTTGTCGAACGCTCAGACCTTTTGCGACGACGATCTCCAGAGCCCCGATCAGCTTGGGTTCCGTTGTGATTCCCAGAAGAGCTCTGGCATGGCCTTCCGAAATCTGTCCCGACCTCAGTGCGGCAAGCGCCTCCTTTGGCAGCTTGAGCAAGCGCAAGGTGTTCGAAATGCTCGTCCGAGTCTTTCCAACGCGGAGACCAATTTCTTCTTGCGTGAGACCAAATTCGTCGGCAAGCCGCTTGTAGGCAGTGGCAGCATCGAGAGCCGAAATGTCAGCACGCTGGACGTTCTCAATGAGGGCGATCTCTAGCGACTCTTGTCCGGCAGCGGAGCGAATGATTACCGGAACCTTTTCAAGCCCGGCCAACTGCGAGGCTCGCCACCTGCGCTCGCCCGCAATGAGCTCGTATTTGCCTTCGCTAAGAGGGCGAACGAGAATGGGTTGAAGAACGCCGTGGACTCGAATCGACTCGGCCAACTCTTCAAGTGCGTCATTGTCAAACTCGGTACGAGGTTGGCGTTGATTAGGAACAATCGACAGCACCGGAATCTCGTTGGTGCCTGAATCGAACTGTTCGCCTAAAAGTTGGGTTAGGCCTTTTCCAAGAGCGCGTCTCACTTGTTCAAAATCTCCTGTACAAACTCTCTATATGCCGTTGCTCCACGAGAGGCGGGGAAGCAATGAACGGCGGCAACACCGAAGCTGGGTGCTTCACTCAGCCGCACGTTGCGAGGGATCGCCGTCTTGGCAACTTTCTCCCCAAAGAACGCTTCGACCTCGGCTCGAACCTGTTGAGTGGACTTGTTCCGAGCATCGTACATAGTGAGCAAAACCTTCGCAATCTGAAGACTTGGGTTCAGCCTGCGCCTCACGATTTCCACAGTCTTCATCAGTTGGGTGAGCCCTTCCAAAGCGTAGAACTCGCACTGCATCGGAACAAGTACTCCGTCGCTGGCGGCGAGAATATTTATCGTGATCAACCCTAGGCTGGGTGGAGCATCGAAGATGATCCAGTCGTATTGCCCCCGGATGGGCTCTATTGCATCTCGAAGGATGAGTTCCTTGCCAACCGCATTGTGCAGAACCGGCTCGGCACCTGCAAGGTCGAGAGTTGCCGGAACAAGATGAAGGTTGTCGGACAGCTTCTGAATGGAACTTTCCACCGCTGAGTGATTGTCAGGATTATCGACCAAGGTCTCGATCACATCATAGAGGGTGGTTTCCAGGGCGTTCTTGTCGATCCCTAGCCCGGTAGTTGCATTCCCTTGAGGATCACAGTCGATGAGAAGGACACGCAGACCCTCTTCTGCCAGGCAGGCAGCGAGATTGACGGCCGTGGTTGTCTTTCCGACGCCGCCTTTTTGATTGACAATGCTCCAAACGGGCACGGGGAGATTATGAAGCATCGGACCACCCGATTAACGCAAAAGGACCCCGCCCTGGCAAAGGCGAGGTCCGCTAGGAGTTATCCG
>CAZAVC010000036.1:0-10922 GCA_964488265.1 uncultured Fimbriimonas sp. | reverse complement strand
CCGGCGCGGGTGTTCTCGGCAATCCTCCTCGCTCGGAACCCTTCTTGCAGACTGCGCCGAGACCCTTCGGTCGTAAGCAGATGAGCTGGTGAAACCTAAGATTCTTAGATGCCGTGGGATGCGCCGGGTGAACTTGAGAGAGATACGACCAAAATAGATGTAATGAGTACGACCAACGCTACAAATCCGCATTCGTTTGAAACTCTTGCCCTTCATGGTGGACAAAACGTTGATCCAACCACGAAGTCGCGAGCCGTTCCCATCTATCAAACGACGAGCTACGTCTTTGACGACACCTCGCACGCGGCGCGATTGTTTGCGCTTCAAGAGTTCGGCAACATCTACACCCGGATCATGAATCCGACCACGGATGTGTTCGAGCAGCGCGTAGCGGCTTTGGAAGGTGGCACGGCGGGTCTTGCCGCCGCATCTGGTCAAGCTGCGATCACCCTCGCGCTCACCACGATTTGCGAAGCGGGCGATGAGATCGTAACCAGCAACAGCCTTTACGGTGGAACCTACAACCTGTTCCACTACACGCTTCCGAAGTGGGGCATCAACGTCAAGTTTGTGGATGCAAGTGATCCCGAGAACTTCCGACGCGCCATCACCGACAAGACGAAGGTGATCTACGGCGAGACGGTTGGTAACCCACGGTTGGACACCTTCCCATTTGATGCCGTTTCTAAGATCGCCAAGGAATTCGGTATTCCGATCGTCATCGACAACACCACGCCTTCTCCTTACTTGGTGAAGCCGCTTGAACTGGGTGCGAACATCGTGATTCACTCGGCGACCAAGTTCTTGGGTGGACATGGCACTTCGATCGGCGGTGTGATCGTCGACGGCGGCAACTTCGACTGGTCTCAGGGGCGATTCCCGAACTTCACCGAGCCGGATGCGAGCTATCACGGTCTGAAGTTCTGGGAAGTCTTCGGTAACTTCCCGGGTCTTGGCAACGTTGCGTTCGGAATCAAGGCGCGGGTTCAGGGTCTTCGAGACACGGGTGCCGCGATCTCGCCGTTCAACGCTTGGGCGATTCTGCAAGGCATCGAAACTCTTCACCTTCGCATGGAGCGACACTCGCAGAACGCGGCAAAGGTTGCGGAGTTCCTCTCCAATCACCCCAACGTGAGCTGGGTCAACTACCCTGGTCTTCCGACCCACAAGGACTATTCCGAGGCCAAGAAGTATCACTACCGTGGTCTCTTTGGAGCCCTCGTCGGCTTCGGTATCAAGGGCGGTTACGACAACGCGCTGAAGTTCATCGACAAGCTGAACGTGTTCTCGCTTCTTGCGAATATCGGCGACGCCAAGTCGTTGGTAATTCACCCGGCGAGCACCACTCACCAACAGCTTTCGCCCGACGAGCAGCTTTCGGCAGGCGTGAGCGCAGACTTCATTCGGCTTTCCGTTGGTCTTGAGAACATCGACGACCTGCTGAACGATCTCGACAACGCGCTTCGCAGCTAAGCGGTTCGCTCAGAACTAAGAAGACCCCATCCAGATTGGATGGGGTCTTTTTTTGTTATTGCCTCGGGCCTTTTAGAACAGCTCGCGGAGCTTGCCGTTGGAGTCGCCGAGCTTCTCGATGGGTACGCCGACTCGGTCCAGCATCGAGACAAAGAGGTTGTTCATCGGAGTGTCCTTATCGTAAACAAGGTGTCGCCCCTGTCGGAAGCCGCCGCCTTTACCTGCCAAGAGGACCGGAAGGTCGTTATGGTTGTGGCGATCGCCATCGGAAATGCCCGCTCCGTAAACCAAGAGCGTGTTGTCCAGAAGGGAACCGTTTCCTTCCTTGATGGTCGCCATTCGGTTAAGGATGTAGGCGAGCTGTTGAAGGTGATAGTTGTCGATCTTGCGCTTCTTCTCCAACTTGTCCGCCATGCGACCATGGTGCGAGACATCGTGGTGACCGTCGGTCACGCCAATCATGCCGTACGGTCGGTTGGAGCCGTCGTTGGCGAACATGAAGGTGGCAATTCGGGTGAGGTCGGTTTGGAACGCCAAGATCATCATGTCGCCCATGAGGCGAATGTGCTCTCCGAACTCGTTGGGGATGCCCTGAGGTCGACCAACGCCCGCCGCGATTTCCAGCTTGGCTTGGTTTTCAAATTTCACGAGTCGCTGTTCGATCTCTCTTACCGAGGTTAGATACTCGTCAAGCTTGCGGGCGTCGCGGGTGCCGAGGCGATTCTTGAGGTTCGAGGCATCCTCTAGAACGAAGTCGAGGATGCTCTTATTGAAAAGGTCCCGTCGCGCCAAGCTCTCTTCTTGCTCATTTGCCTTACCGTTCCCGAACAGTCTCTCGAAGACGAGTCGCGGGTTTGTTTCCTTGGCAACCGGAGTGTTTTCGGTTTTCCAGGAGATGTTAGAGGAGTAAGCGCAGGAGTATCCCGAGTCGCAGTCGCCTGCCATTCCCGATCGCTCGCAACCCAGTTCGAGAGAGGCGAACCGAGTCTGCTTTCCGATGTACTGCGCGGCAACTTGGTCGGCAGAGATACCGTTGCGGATGTCAGATCCCGAGGTCTTCTTGGGGTGAACACCCGTCAGCCAGCACGCCGTCGATCGAGCGTGGTCGCCGGGACCATCTCCAAGAGCAGCCGCGTTGTTCTGCGCGAGTCCGGTGAGGATCGAGAACTGTCCTTGAACAGGCTTGAGTGGTTCCAGAAGCGGAGAAAGCTCGAAAGCGCCCGTCGTTTTTGGGGTCCAGTTTGCCATGTCGATTCCGTTCGGCACGAACAGGAATGCCATGCGGACCGGGGCGTTGCCGGCAGCCGCCGCGGAGGCAGAGGCGCTCGCCGGGAGCAGCGATTCCATGGCGGGCATAGCAACAAGAGCGCCTAAGCCCTTAAGGAATGATCTTCGATCGACTGCTTTGCTCATTGGTTTTCTCTCTTGTGGAATTATCCGCCCTCTCCGCGCCGTTTGCGGAAGGGTTCTGACTGCACGATCGCATCTACGACCGCGCTGAATTTATAGTTGGACTTAGAAGCTTTGTTCTGAACGTCGTCTAAGGCGCACTTGTCGGCGGCTTGGAGTCCTCGACCGAGCGCGAAGGTGAGTAATTTCTCGCCGAACGCCCTCGCGAAGGCGTCCTTTTCGGCAAGGAGAATCTTCTTCAATTGGGCTGCGCCGCTGAAGTTCTTCCCACCGGGAATGGTGCCCGTGGCATCGACATTGAACTTGCCGTCTTTGGTTCGCCACCGACCGACGGGGTCGAAGTTTTCGAACCCAAAGCCCATTGCATCCATTTTTAGGTGGCAGTTGGCGCAAGCGGGATTCTTCCGGTGCTCTTCTAGCCTTTGGCGAACGGTCATGTTCTCGGTGAAGTGCTTATCGTCTCCCAAATCGCCAACTCCGGGAGGGGGCGGGGGAGGCGGGGTGCCAAGAATCTGCTCCAGAATCCATCGACCGCGCTTGGTCGGACTGGTTCGGTTCGGGTTACTGGTCACGGTGAGAACGCTCGCCTGGGTAAGCAGTCCGCCGCGATTAGGATCTTTCAGCGTTACTTTTTGGAACTTATCGCCTTCAATACCGGAGATGCCGTAGTGCTTAGCAAGGCGCTCATTCAGATAGGTGGTACGAGAATCGATGAACTCCAGGATCGACTTGTCTTCAAGCATCACCGACTTGAATGTGAGTCCGGTTTCTTGAAGCATGTCGTCGACCAGTTTGGCATCGAAAGTCTTGAACAACTCGGGGTCGGGTTGCATGAATGGCAACCGCCTCAGTTGAAGCCACTGCATGGCGAAGTTGTCGACCAGAGCCTCTGCGCGAGGGTCGCGAATCATTCGCTTGATCTGCGAGGAAAGCACCGCGGGCTTCGTGATCTCTCCGGATTTCGCCAGAGCGAACAGCTCATCGTCTGGCATCGATGACCAGAGGAAGTAGGAAAGCCTGGAGGCAAGTTCGTATCCGTTCAACGATCGAATGGCTTTCGTGTCTTTCGGATTCGCATCCAATTCCACTCGATACAAGAAGTGCGGCGAGCACAGGATCGCCTGAACTCCAAGTTGAATACCCTTCTCGTAAGGCTCGCCCGTTCGCATGGCGAGATTGAAAAGTTGCATCAGGCGGTCCGCCTCGGTTGGCTCGACCGGCCTTCGATAAGCCCGTGTCGCAAACTCGCTGAGCGCCTTCTTCGCCATCTCTTCGCGGTTGGCGGCAGTTGGAGTTTCGGGAATCAGCTTTTTGTGCGCCGCCGGATAGTTGGCAGTGTCTTCGGTTGGGCCTACCAGCTCGATCGAAGCAACGATCATGTTGCGATCTTGGGCAGGTTGACCATTCTGCGAGGCTTGGTAGTAATCGTTGGTGAACGATGCCGAGACTTGAACGGTGCCCTTGTTTAACTTCAGTGGGAATTCGTACGGTTCGGGCTTGGCGCGCGGGGCTTTGACATCAACAACGCCGAGTTCATTGCGGTCGAACGTGACGCGCATTTTAGAGAATTCGGGACCGGCGTGCTGCTCACCCGCTCGAACGCGAATGCGGTACCAACCGTCGGCATCGACCTTAAACGTGGCCGTCCCGGTTCCATTGGAGAAGAACAACAACCCAGAGGCGTCGTTGGGATTCGTTCCCCCCTGCCCCTTAAGTTCGGAGCCCCGAACAACCAGCGTTTTCGTGCGAGGAATTCGGATAGCGGCCTTGGCTACCTTTTCCGCCGCGCTCATGTACCGCTCCATGTGGAGAGCGGAAATGCTCAAGACGTCGCCGATGTTATCGAAGCCGTACCCGACGTCGTCGGAAGGGAAGTCATCGGCCGGGCGAATCGAGACGCCAAGGAGGTCGCGAACGGTGTTGTTGTACTCCTCTTTGTTGAGGCGGCGCATTGTAACGCGACCGGGGTCGGGAAGGCGACAATCGCCCCCGAATACACCGTCGATGAACTTCACCAGTTTGTCCCGCTGACCTTGACTCGGTTGCGGCATTCCCTGGGGCGGCATGTGTTTGTTCGAGACGTTTTGTGCCACCTTCGCCCACAGTGCTTGGTTCTTCTGCACGTCGGTCACGGTGAACTTCTTTGGAATCTTCACTCCACCCGGTGAAACATCTGCGGAGTGGCATCCGATGCAGAACTCACTCATGAACTTGACAACATCTTTGTCAAAGCTTGGCGCCACGGCGGCGGGCTTTGCGGAAGCCTTTCCAGCGGGTGCTTTTTGCGAAGGCTTCTTGGTCGCTTTCTGTGCGCCCGCAGGGGTCGGCAACCAAAGCGCATACCCGGCTAAGCCGAGCGACAGAAAGAGGGCGGAAGTTCGGAAGGACATCATTATCCAGGCGCTTGTTTGTATTCTACAAACTACTGACGCGATTCAGTAGCCAACGTTATGGCTTTTGGTCTTTTTGACGCAGTTTTGCAGGTTGGTTTAACGTTTGCCCGTAATTGATCCGGCAAGTTGCTTCTTTGCTTCAAAAGCGTCTTTGGCAGCGGTGTCTCCCGCGACAAAACCGGTTGCAAAAGCCGCCTGCAGGTTATAGCCCCCAACGGGTCCAGCAACGTCCAATATCTCCCCGCAAAGGTACAGCCCGGGTTGCACTAGCGAGCGCATCGTTTGAGGATCGACCTCGTCCAGTTTCACGCCACCGGCCACAACTTCGCCCTTCTCCAGCGACACGGTTCGAACCGTGCCAAGGGGCCAATTTTTCAAGGTTTCAACCAACCGGTTCCGCGCCTTTTTCTCCAGTTGTCCAAGGGCGGTTGAGGGTTCTACGCCGGCATCGGCGCAGAGGGAAGGGACGATACTTTCGGGGAGGCGCTCTTCCAAAAGGGTGGCAACTTGCCTTTTCGGGGACTGCTTGCCCTCTGAGAGAAAGCGCTCAATCAGCTTTTCTTGGTCGAGTTCAGGGAAGAGATCAACGGAAAGCGAGACGGGCGAGGTGGGCATTGCCTCGGCAACAAGTCGACTGATGCCCAAGATTGTCGGTCCGGAAACGCCTTGATGCGTGAACAGCATGTCGCTGCGCCATCGGGCGATTTCTTTCTTGTCCGCCTTTGCCTTCACAATGACGTCTCGAAGTGCAACACCGGATCGGGCAGGATCGAATGGGTCCAACTCCAGGTAGATCGGCGCCAGGGCGGCGTGGATCCACTCAAGGCTGTGTCCAAGCTGCTTCGCCCAGGGCCAACCGTCGCCCGTTGTTCCCGAGTTTGGATAGCTCGAACCGCCCGTGGCAAGCACGACTCGGTCGGCTTGAATCACTCCCGGACCATGACCCCGATCATCGTCGACCTCATTGCTGCGAACCTCGTTCAAAAGCGCTTTCGCTCCGAACGCAACCTTGGGCTTGCGATCTTGCGCATAGCCTTTACTTGATTCAAACGGTTCTCCCAAGGTGATCTCAAAGCCGTTCTCGGTCCTGGCGATTTCCTCGACGGGCGTGTTCATCCACACCTCAACACCCGTCGCATACAGGTAGTCCTTCAGGATGGCGACCACGTCTTTGGCGGTTTGGTCGACTGGGAAAACCCGACCGTCTGGTCGAGTGTAAATACGCAAGCCACGATCGGTGAACATGCGCATGATCTCCACGTTTGGAAATCGGTAAACGGCGGGTCGAATGAACCTTGCCTCATTCGGTCGAAACGCTTTGAGGATGTCTTCTATCGCTCCCGCGTGAGCGATGTTGCACTTGCCGCCACCGGAGATGAGAATTTTCGTGCCGAGGCGGCAAGTCTTCTCGATGAGGAGGGTCTTGGCTCCGAGTTGAGCCGACCGCCAGGCGGCAATGATCCCAGCCGCTCCTCCTCCAATCACCACGACATCGTAACTACGTGACCGCGGTTGTGAGTTGGAAGAGGAGGGCTTTGTCATCGAGTTACTTCTTGAAGCGAGGGGTGGTGATTGGCTTCAGCGGGGAGTTCGCCTTGATGAATGCTTGGAAGGCATCGAGGTCGGAAGCCTTGAGGACGACCCGCGCGCCTTCCTTGAGGGCAAACAGGCTGTCTCCACCGTCGGCCATGAAGCTGTTTACGGCAACTTTGTAAGTCTTGTCCGGTACGACTGCTTCGCCGCGCAGGGCTGCCGAAACCAGCTTTCCGCCTGCACCTTCGTAAGTGAAGTCGGCGCTGGGGATGAGACCGCCTTTGTCCAGACCCTGTTGCAGCAGTTCCATTAGCTTTGCCCCAGTGAGATCGACAATGACGATTCCGTTGTTGAACGGCGCAACGGCGGCTGCCATTCCGTAGGTGATGTCACCCGCTTCGAGGTTGGCGCGAACTCCGCCAGGGTTCATGAGTCCAAGATCGACCGCGACACCCTCTGCTTTCGCTTGAGCAACATAGGTGTCGGCGAGGAAGTAGCCGACGATGGTTCGGTCGGTAATCGCTTGCTCGCAAACACCGACCTTAGCGCTCGAGATTGCCTCGATCGGTTTTCGGAAGGCATCGATCAGGGTCTCGATTTTGGGGTCAGGAGCAATCTTGCTATCGACCACCAGTGCGACTGCTTCGGGCACCTTTTTCACTTTGCCCTTCGCGTCGAACTCGATGGTGATTTTGCCCATGACCTTGCCCCATTCCCAAGCTTGGACGATCGGAATCTCTTCGCCGGCTTCGTTCTTGACGTAGGTCGGATAGGGTCCACCCGATGCTCGCCAACCTTCCAGGTTGGGAGTACCGAGAGGGGTGTGCGAGTGACCACCGATAATGAGGTCGACTCCTTTCCACTTCGCGGCCATGCGCTTGTCGTCGTCGTACCCGTGGTGAGTCATGACAACGATCTTGTTGACGCCCTGCTTGGTTAGCTCGTCAATCGTCATTTGGACGGAGTCGAACACGGGTTTGAACTTGACGGTCGGTCCCGGACTGGAAATGTTCGGGGTGTCCTCAAGGATGGTCCCGATGACGGCGACCTTTTGCTTATCGACCTCTAGAATGGTGTACGGCTTCACCCACTTCGCCAGTTCGGGCTCTCCCGAAAGGTCGAGGTTACAGGCGATCAGCGGGAAGTTTGCGCGCTTTGCATACTCGATCAGCGGCTTTGGTCCCTTGTCGAATTCGTGGTTGCCCAGGGTTTGCGCTTGGTAGCCGATCTCGTTGAGACAAGCAAGGTCGGCAAGGCCCTCGTAAAAGTTGAAGTAGAGCGTGCCTTGGAAGACGTCTCCGGCGTTGAGCACCAGAACGTTCTTCTCTTTCTTCTTGATCTCTTTGATCAACGTGGCGTGGCGAGAGTAGCCACCGAAGGTCGCTCCGCGAATGGGAGTCGGCTCCATGTGAGCGTGAAGGTCGTTGGTATGAAGGATCGTGACCTTCAGGGGTCGCTGAGCAACCGAAACCGCAGAGAGCAAGGCGATTCCGAGACCTAGAATCGAGCGCATGCTCCTTAGTTTATTCGGTCGAAGGGGTCGAACGTTCGGGGTCTTAACAGAACAACGCCCCGAGCCGTTCAGCTTCGGGGCGTTGCAAGGAGCCTGAAGTTCGATTTAGCTGAGAAGCCGAGTCGGATTTTCTAGGTACGCCTTGATCGCATTGATGAACTTTGCACCTACCGCTCCGTCCATCACGCGGTGATCGCAGGAGCAGGTGATGTTCATGCGATTTCGAACTTCGATCTCGTCTTGGTCGTTGACCACGACCTTCTTTCGAACCGACGCAATCGCAAGGATCGCCGAGTTCGGTTGGTTGACGATCGCCAGGAAGTTGTCGACATCGAGCATCCCCATGTTGGAAATGGCAAAGGTTGAACCCGTAAGCTTGTCCAGCCCAAGGTTTCCGTCTCGCGCACCCTTGGCGAGGCTTCGAACCTCGTTGGAGATGTGTCGCAGCGACTTCTGATCGGCGTTGTGGACAACGGGAACGGTCAGACCATCGGGCAGTGCCACCGCGATTCCAATGTGGACGCCGCCGTGGGCCAGAAGAGTCGTTCCTTGGAAGGACGCGTTCACTTCGGGCATGTCTCGAAGCGCGAGGGCTGACGCCTTCACCACGAAATCGTTGATCGAAACCTTGCCGCTCTCTTCGTCTTCGAACATTCGTCGAATTTCAAGAATCTTCTCTACGTCGACCTCGACGGTGACATAGAAGTGCGGGACCTGGCTCTTCGACTCCTGGGTTCGCTTCGCCGTGATTTGCCGAATGCGATTGAGTTGGATGACCTGATCTTCGCCGGGGGTGAAGTTGATCGTCGGTGCGGCGGGTGCCTTTGCGGCCGGAGCAGCGGTGGCTGCCGGAGCGGCTGCAGGCGAGGGAGCGGATCCGCCGGTAAGACCTTCGAGGTCCTTCTGAACGATTCGACCACCGGGGCCAGAGCCTGCGACCGTTCGGAGATCGATGCCCTTATCCGCAGCGATTTTCTTCGCAAGCGGGGAAGCCTTCACGCGAACATCTTCGGCAACTGCGTTAGATGCGGCTGCTGCCGGAGCGGCTTCAGGTGCGGTTTCCGCTGCCGGAGCAGCGGCAGGAGCCGATGCGGACGATGCGCCGCCCTTGCCCCAGTCTGCCGGAAGCGCTTCGCCGTCCTTCAGAATCGCACCGATTACCGAACCGACAGGTACGGTCTCACCGGGTTGAATCAGGAATCCGGTTAGGATGCCCGATGCGGTCGCCTCGAATTCCAGCGTCGCTTTGTCGGTTTGAATCGAGCCAATGACTTCGCCCGACTTCACCTTGTCGCCGTCTTTCTTAATCCACTCGAGGAGGGTTCCCTCCTCCATTCCGTCGCCCATCTTGGGCATGATCACTTCGGTCATCGAACGTGCAAACTCCCTTCCAGTTACTGTACCCGCGAGCGGGTAACTCTGAGATTGATTCCCCGATTCCTACGAATCGGGGAGCTTAGGTGTCGGCGGTTTACGCCTTCCCCCATTTCACAGCTTCCAAAGCGAGCGCCGCACCACCCAGCATTCCCGCGTCTTCGGTCTGTTCGGCGACGCAAAGGGTGACGTCTGAGTATAGGGATGGGATCGCAACCTTTTGAGCCGACTTGCGAGCGGGTCCCATGATCAACTCGCCCGCCTTCGCGATCTGGCCTCCGATCGCGAAAACGTCCGGAGCAAAAATGTTGATGTAGGTTCCAATAGCGACTCCCAAGAACGTGCCGACTTCCGAAAGGACGTCGATACACACCTCGTCACCTTGGTTGGCGGCCTCCGAGATGAGCCTGGGGGTGACCTTAGAAAGATCGCCCTCGACGAGGTCGCGCAACTTGGAAACCATTCCTCGCCGAAGTTGGTGCACGGCTCGGGTCACGATGGCGTCTCGCTGACAGTACGCCTCCACGGCACCATAACTCCCGGCGTTGCAATCGAGACCGTTCATGGCGATGATCCCGTGTCCGAGTTCGGCGCCGCCCTTGTTTCCGCCAACGAGCACGAGCGGACCTCGCGCATCGCCCAAAACCGAATTGGGCGACATGACGATTCCGCCTCCGACTCCGGTGCCGAGCGTAAGCATCACCAGACAGTTCGCGGAGTTCTTTCCTGAACCGTATCGATACTCACCAAGAGCCGCCATGTTGGCGTCGTTGTCCATGAAAATGGGAATGTCGATATAGCGGGCGAGGGGCTCGCGAAGCGGAACGTCTCGCCAGGAGACAAAAACGCCGTCGACGGTTTTGCCGAAGTTGGGTGCCCATCGAACCATGCCGTGTGCGTTATCAATGTGACCCGGAACGCTGAGTCCAACGCCCTCTGGCTTGATGGCGGCAGAGGAGATCGCTTGCTTGATCGTAAATGCGAGCGCTTCGATAATCGCTTCCGTGCCCTCTTGGGCTCGACTTGGGTTCTCGAATTTTTCACCCGCTTGGGAGCCATCTTCGTAGTAGGCACAGGCTCGAACGTTCGTTCCGCCAAGGTCGACACCGATCACACAACGTTGCACGGTCGCAGTTTATCGTTTCCATCCGCATCTGCGAAAGGGAATCTGGCGTAAGGATGGGCTCCTAAATGACCGATAATGGTTCGGGAAGTCCATGTTTGTG
>CAZAVC010000035.1:0-11194 GCA_964488265.1 uncultured Fimbriimonas sp. | reverse complement strand
CCGAAATCTCCGGTGAAGAGACTCAAGAACGGCTGCTGCAAGAGCTAAGCCGCATAAGGGCCAGCGAGCTCCTGGTGGGCCCCGGAAACGAAGCCTATGCCGAACTCGCGAGGTCTTCCCTAGGCGCGGCGATTACCGAAACCAAACCCCTGCGACTCGATTCCGCCACTAAGCTGCTCACCGATCGCCTGAAGGTGGCGAACCTAGACGGGTACGGCTGCCAAGACAAAGAGGCCGCGATTCTTGCCGCCGCCGCGGTGGTGCAATACGCCGACCAAAACAAGCTGAAACTGGACCACCTGCAGGGCATCATCACCTATTCGGTAGATGGCTTCATGCGGCTAGATCCGGCGACTCGGCGGAGTTTAGAGCTGACTCAGAACCTAGCCGACGGGAGTCGAAAATACACCCTGCTGGGCGTGTTAGACCAAACAAGAACGCCCATGGGCGCGCGCATGATTCGCCGCTGGATAGAGCAGCCGCTGCTGGATAGAGAGCAGATAGATGCCCGGCTGGGGGCGGTGGAACTGTTCCTGAAAGACTCCATTCTGCGCGGCGACTTTCGGGAAGACCTAAAGAAGGTGGGCGATATCGAGCGGTTGGTGGCGCGATGTTCCACCGGGCTTGCCGGACCCCGAGACCTTGCCGCCCTGCGAGCCTCTTTGCAGGCCATGCCGAACCTGCTAGACCGAATAGACCCGATCGGTTTCGGCAGATTGCGAGAGTTGATTGCCGAGGTGGGCAACCACTTTGAACTGGTGCGAGCCCTAGAAGTGGCGCTGGTAGACGAGCCCCCGCACAGCATTCGAGAAGGCGGAATTATTCGGCCCGGTTACGATTTAGAGCTAGACAAACTGCGCAACCTAACCCGGAACGGGAAGCAATTCATTGCCGAACTCGAGCGTGCCGAGCGCGAGGCAACCGGAATTGCCACCCTGAAGGTTGGGTTCAATTCGGTGTTCGGCTACTTCCTGGAAGTCACCAAGAGCCAGGTGGAAAAGGTTCCCAGCCACTACATTCGCAAGCAAACCACCGCCAACGCCGAGCGGTACATTACCGCCGACCTCAAGGAGCACGAGGCTCAGGTTTTGGGCGCGGAAGAGAAGGCGAACGTGCTGGAAACCGACCTCTTCCAACGCCTTCGCATGCAGGTTGCCGAGCACGCAAGCTCGCTGCTGAAATCGGCACGGGCGATTGGCGAAACCGACGTTTTGGCGTGTTTTGCCGAGGTTGCCACCATGCGCCGCTACGTTCGCCCGGTGATTACGCCAGAGGGTCCGGGCGAGGACAAGTTGCAGATTCGCGTGGGCAGGCACCCGGTGGTAGAAGCCAACACCAGCATGTTCGTGCCCAACGATCTTTGGATGGAAGACGCCGAAGAAAAGCCGCGCTGCATGATTCTTACCGGGCCCAACATGGCGGGTAAATCCACTTATCTTCGGCAGGCGGCGCTCATTCAGCTATTGGCGCAGATAGGGTCTTTTGTGCCTGCCGAATCGGCAACGTTGGGGTTGTGCGATCGCATCTTTGCCCGAATCGGCGCGAAGGACGAACTGGCGCTGGGGCAGAGCACCTTCATGGTGGAAATGGTGGAATCGGCGAACATTTTGAACCACGCCACTCGGCAATCTTTGGTGATTTTGGACGAGGTGGGTCGAGGGACTTCCACGTTCGACGGCTTGGCGATTGCCTGGGCGATGGTGGAACACCTTGCTTCGGTGGGGGCAAAAACGCTGTTCGCCACGCACTACCACCAGCTCAACACGCTTTCCGATCAGCTTCCTCAGGTGGCGAACTATCGGGTGGCGGTGGAAGAGTTCGGCGACGACATTGTGTGGACGCACAAGGTTCTGCCCGGCGGCACGGATAGGAGCTACGGCATTCACGTGGCTCGCATGGCGGGCGTTCCTTCTACGGTGCTGACCCGGGCGACGGAGATATTGTCGGAGCTGGAGCAGGGGTCGGGCCAACCCGCTCCGGTACCGAGTCGGACGCAGAAACTGCAGATGACGCTGTTCGATGTGGAGGCGTCGCCGGTTCAGCAGGAACTGGAACGGGTGGACGTGAATCGGCTCACCCCGCTGGAAGCGCTGCGTCTGCTGGACGAGTGGAAACGCAAGTTCTCGTCGTAGGGGGCTAGGCCGAAACAGCCCAACTCCCCGCGAGTAAAGCCGCCTGTTCCAAAACGGTTTCGGTCGCCTTTGCCTGCTTGTCGGGTGGATAGCCATACTTACGAAGAATCCGCTTGATCACCACGCGCAGATTCGCGCGCACGTTCTCCCGTTGTGTCCAGTCGATCGAGACATTTTTCTTCACCGCCGAAACAAGCTCCTGCGCGATCTGCTTCAGCTGAGCGTCGCCCATCACCTTCACCGCGCTATCGTTAACCTCCAGCGCATCGTAAAACGCGACTTCATCACTGTTCAGCCCAAGTTCTTCGCCGCGCTTGTCCGCCTCGCGAATCTCCTTTGCCAACTGGATCATCTCTTCAATAATCTGAGCCGTCTCAATGGCGCGGTTCTGATACTTGCGGAGCGCGGTTTCCAAAAGATCAGAGAACACCCTGGCCTGTACCGCGTTCTTCTTGCTCCGAGTCTTAACCTCGCCGGCAAGGAGCTTACGAAGCATCTCGACCGCCAGATTCTTTTGCGGCATGTTCCGAACGTCTGCCAAGAACTCATCCGACAAAATCGAGATATCCGGCTTCTTCAAACCCGCCGCTTGGAAGATATCGATCACCTCCTCCGAGGCAATGGCACCCGCCACAATCTGCCGAATCGCGTGCTCAACATCGGCAGCACCCCTGCCCGGTGTCGGACCCGTTCCCGGCTCCGGAATGGCTTTCATCAACACCGCTTTCACCGCTTGGAAAAAGCCCACATCGTCCCGAATCGCCAACGCTTCCTCGTGTGGAACCGCCAATGCAAACGCCTTAGAAAGGTTGGCGACCGCATCCGAAAACCGACGCTTGCCGTCTTCCAGACCCAAAATGTGGTTCTGCGCACCCGGCAATACAGAAAGCCTCTCTGCCGGGGAGCCCATCCATTTCGACCAATCAAAGCCGTGGAACATGTCGCAGCAAATCTCGTGATACTGCTGCATCAAAGCAACCGCCTCGTCCTGATCGATGGTCGCCTTGCCCGTGCCGCCGTTCTCGGTGTACGTTCCAAGCGCGGCCTTTAGGTCATCGGCAAGACCCAAGTAGTCCACCACCAGTCCGCCCGGCTTATCCTTAAACACCCGGTTCACCCGAGCAATCGCCTGCATTAGACCATGACCCCGCATGGGCTTATCGATGTACATCGTGTGCATGCACGGCGCATCAAAGCCCGTAAGCCACATATCCCTAACCAGTACCAACTTCAACGGGTCGTCGGGGTTCTTAAAGCGTTGGGCAAGCGACTCTCGGCGAGGCTTATTTCGAATGTGGTCTTGCCAGTCCAACGGGTCGGTGGCCGATCCCGTCATCACAATCTTAATCGCTCCCTCTGTGTCGTCGTCCGAGTGCCACTCCGGACGCAGGGCAATGATCTTGTCGTAGAGCTCTACGCAAATCCGGCGACTCATGCAAACCGCCATCGCCTTCCCGTCCATCACCTTCAAACGGTTTTCAAAGTGAGCCACCAAGTCCTCGGCAATCAACCCTAGGCGCTCATCGGCGCCAACCAAAGCTTCCAAGGCGGCCCACTTGGTTTTCAGCCGCTCTTTCTTCTCCAGCTCTTCGCCTTCGGTGGCTTCCTCAAACTCTTGGTCGATCTTGGGTTTGGCTTCCTCGCTGATACTAATCTTGGCAAGCCGACTCTCAAAGTAAATCGGAACCGTCGCCCCGTCTTGTACGGCGCGCTCGATGTCGTACACGCTGATGTGATCACCGAACACCGCCATGGTGTTGGCATCGGCGCGTTCAATGGGCGTTCCGGTAAAGCCGATAAAGGACGCGTTGGGCAGTGCGTCGCGCATGTGCCGCGCGTAACCGTCGATAAAGTCGTACTGGCTGCGGTGAGCTTCGTCGGCAATCACCACCACGTTTGCCCGTGGCGTCAGCAGTTCGTGCTCTCGACTGTCTTTTGCCGGGAAGAACTTGTGAATGGTGGTGAACACCACGCCCCCCGCGTCTTTAGTGAGCAGAGACTTCAGGTGCGAACGGTCCCTGGCTTGCACCGGATCCTGGCGCAAAAGATCTTTACACGCCGAGAACGTCGCAAACAGCTGATCGTCCAAATCGTTCCGGTCGGTCAGTACCACAATGGTCGGGTTCTTCATCTCCGGGTGCAAAATCACCCGGCCCGCATAGAACGCCATGGTGAGACTTTTGCCAGAACCCTGGGTGTGCCAGATAACGCCCACGCGGCGGTCCCCTTCTTTGGCGTCCGGCATCGGTCCGGCGCGGTAGCCACGATACGGGCTCTTGACCTCTTCTTCGCCAACCACTTTAGAGGCCCGAATGGTCTCTTGAACGGCAACATCCACCGCGTGGAATTGGTGGTATCCGCCGATCTTCTTCACGAGTTTGCCGTTCTCGCCTTCCTCAAACACCACAAAGTATTTGATCAGCTGCAAGAATCGTGAGCGTTCAAAGGCACCCTCAATCACCACCTGTAACTGCGAGAGGTGCGGGCTCGCCAACTCTTGCCCATCGATGGTGCGCCACGGCATAAACCGCTCTTTGTTGGCGGTGAGCGATCCCACCCGCGCTTGCACCCCGTCGGAGATCATGAGCATCTCGTTGAACTGGAACAGGGTGGGGAGTTGTTTCTTGTACGTCTCTAACTGTGCGAACGCTTTCCAAATGTCCGCTTGCTCGTCAGCCGCGTTCTTTAGCTCGATCACGCCCAGAGGGAGACCGTTGACGAACAGAACAATATCCGGACGACGTTCGATATTGCTCTCGAGAACCGTGAACTGGTTGACGGCAAGAAAGTCGTTCCGGTCGGGGTTTTCAAAGTCGATGACGGTGGCCTGTAGCCCGCGAATGTCGCCGCTCTCGTGGCGGTACTCAACGTTCACGCCGTTCACCAGCATTCGGTGAAAGGCCCGGTTCCGTACTTCCAACGTGGAGCCTTCGGGGTTGGTGAGCTTTTTCACCACCTCCGCCACCACGTCCGGACTCAGTTGCGGGTTAAGCGTCTTGACGGCACTTAAGAGGCGATCCTTAAGAAGAACTTCACGGTAATCCGTGCGTTCCTCGCTCGCCTCACCAGGAGCGATCTCGGGACCGTGCACCACAAACCACCCCCGCCCTTCAAGCCAGGTTAGAGCGGCGTCTTCAACAACTGATTCGGAGAAATGGACCATAATTTTACGATCCCATTAACCAAACCTAAGCATTGTCTTGCGGCAAGGGCTCCGCAGCCCCCTGTTCCATCAACGACAACCCTATCATCATATTGTAGTGTCCAATATTATCCGTTTTCTCAAAAATACTCTTAAATATACGTAAATGATTCTCAACACTCGGTTCATCGAGCGAAACGTAAAGATCGTCAAGAGAAAAATGCGATCCATCGTGTGCCCAAGAAATTAAACTTTTGCAAATGATCCTATCAGACCCAGTGAATTTATCAATCAAAGCCTCAAAATTTACGCCGCCCAGAATTTTAAAATAGTATTCGAGAATTCTTCGAAGATTATTCTGAATCCCAAAATTCGACGGGGTCCGCCGTCTAACTTCCTCCCAAAGCCATTGATACGAGGTCCTAATAGGATTACTCTCAAAGTATTCGATACTTGAAACAGTAGACGGCTTTCTTACGATCCAAAATGTCTCGTCCTTCAGCCTCTTATCTCCATCTCTGTTTGAACTGTAAGTGACCTCTTTGTGGAAGTATATGTTATGCGTTAACACAAACACCTGCTTTACCAAGCCACTCCCTTTGCGGATCTCATCAAAGACTGCTCGGATCAAGCTACTAACAATAAATAGCACATTACTGTCAAGACTAGAGACAGGATCGTCAAAAACTACCACCCGATTTGCAGTAATGCCAGTTTCCGACGCGCTTCCTTTTAGAAGGTGATAGAAATACAAAAACGTTATAAAGGTTTTCTCACCTTCACTCAAGGTGGCCATAGCGTCTGTGCCGTCAGCCCTGATTAACTTGTAGGTGCGCCCTCCATCGGCTTGGGCAAGTTTGAACCCACGAAATCCATAGGCGAGAAGAAGCTCATTTATCGCATTAATTGTTGGCACTATACTGGTAATCCCACTTTCCAACTCGCGAATCTCGCGCTCCTTTTCAGTCTTTTCATTGGTGACTTCTTGAATCCGCTTTTCGAGGGCGTTGATGGCTGTATCGAGTTTTCCTCGCTCCAAGCGATAATCCGCCAACTCCACTGCCAATTCCGCCAAAATGTAGGTCCAGACTTCACCCTTAAACTTGTTACGCTCCGCCGTCAGGTTTGCGACAATCTGATTGTGCGATCGGATTTGATCGTTAGCTGAGTCAAAGATTGCCTTCAGTTCACTGAAAAAAGGAACAAGAGATTCGAGCTGAACAATCTGACTTACTTCCTTCTGCTTCTCAGATAATCGCTGTTTATTGATGACTACGTTTGCATCAATAAGATCTTTCACTCGCTTCAGTCGATCTATATCTAGGAACGTAGAACCAACTTCAATCAACGAAGAAAGTTGCTTCTCAAGCAAAAAAGCCTTTGCTTCGTATTCTTCTACAAACTCATTGAACGCCCTAACTTCTGATGAAAATGTTTCATCGAAGTACTCGCCTAAACTCTTAGAAAACTCGCTTGACGTCTTCTGTTGACAAAATGGGCATATGTCGTCGTTCTTCTCAAAGAAAGCTCGACCCTCCCTTACCCAGTCACTGTTATTGAGCTTCTGGATCATTGCGGCAATATCTACATCTTCTTTACCAAATATTCTCTTTTCGAGAATGGCGTTTGTTTCCAGGGTGGTCAAACTGGTAAGGTCAACGTTAAAATAGACAGCTTCCGTAGGCATGGAACTGAAGAGGCTCTCGGCTTTCAACTCGAGGTTTTCAAGTGTTTCGACTGTTCCCCTCTGTTTTGTAGACTCTTCTAGGATCTTCTCACAAAAGCTCAATTTTCCCTTCATTGACCCTCTAAGGGCTTCTTGCATCAGTTTCCCATCTAGCTTTAGCTTTTGTTGCCAGCATTTGTCTTGAAACTTTGTTTGCAGACGGTCTCGCTCACCTTGCTTTCCTTCCTTCCCATTAGCACCCATTAGCTGAGTGGTAAGGTTTGCTATGGTGGCTATTCGCTTGGCAACTTCATTTTTCGCACGATCAATCCTCTGGATGGTATCCACTTGGTGCTCACCTAAAGTAAACACACCCTTTAGTTCTGTTGATGGTAGAAAGTTACGCTCAATGAATTGTTGGTTATAGACCAGAGTTTGAAGTTTAATTCCTCTTTTCCAGGTGATCACGCAAGTTGAATGTGAAAGCTCATCTGCAATGACTCTACCAATGGTGGTTTTTCCTGCGCCGTTCGAACCAAAGATATAGTTAATGTCTTTTAGGTCTGATAGTGTTTCTGGCGTTGAGCCGTATGTCGCTATATCTGCGATGGAAATTGATTCAATCATCTAGTTTATCCTTTGTGTAATCTTGATTCAGTTCTACTAGGTTATTTTGATTAGCTCCGGCAACAAGGTATCTCGAATTTTCGCCAGGGTGACAGATTCCAGTTTGAGTCGCGACATGCGTTCGTAGAGGTGATCAAAGATGATGCTTAGATCTGCGACAGCTGATTCGCTTAAGGCGACTGTTGCTTCGGTCAAGTGCTTGCGCTGAATGTGGCCCATCGTCGTTGCCTTACTGGCCGCTATGGAGCGGAACCACGGCAGATGTTCCTGAATCGCGAAGTACATGAACCAGGCAGGGACCTCGTCAGAGGTCACTTTAAAAAGATGTTGGTTCAGGCCTCCAACACCGCCCGTCCAAACAACACATTCCAAAGAGCCGGACCAAGAAAATAGAATATCGCCGTCTTTGACGACATATTCTGATGGGAGATTGGCTCCACACCTGTCCGCGTTGCTTGTATTTATCGTCCGTAACTGCGCGATCTTGATAACAGGTAGTGTCTCTTCGGTAGTAGGTGGGTACTTCTGAAGTGCCAGACCATTTAGAAACTTGCCTAACGAATCCAATGCCCTGGGGCGCCATCCTAGTGGAACACCACTCTCTTGAAAGGAATCGGGGAAGAGGGCGTCGATTTCGGGGGGGAGGTTGGTTGGGCGGCCCTCCGCTTTGGCGCGGACGGGGTCGAAGTCGATGAACCAAGACTTAAAGATCGCTCGCGCCATCTCTTCCAGCGTCGCCGCCATCCTCCGGTTCAGTTCGATCTTGTCATCAAGCGCTCCTAGTATCTCCGCAATTTGCTTTTGTGCTTCTATTGATGGAATTGGAAGAACGAAATTGGGAATATCCGCGCAGCGTAAGCTGTCAAACACAGCTCCAACATTTAAAAAGGTCTCAACCTGAGACCACCAGGCAGGAGACCGCACGAGCCATCGTAAGAACGGCTGATGTAGCAAATCTCCATTTGACCGAAGCAGAACAAGATTTTGTCCAAGAGCAAATTGCTGGTCAGCTGCAACAAATGCTGTTTCTCCAGGATTGCACCTGCGAGAGAGAACCACGTCGTATTCCTTGGGCAGAGCTTTCTTCGTCCACTCAAAAAAGTCTTGCTCAGAGATTAGCTTCGCAGTTGAAAGATCGATTCTCCCGTTACTTAGCTGAGGAATTCCAACATAGGGCAAACCCGTCTCAATGCGCTGAGGGGTTCTGTGATCACAGTCAATAAGCGTGACTCCCACATCCTTCAGCTTTGTCATTTTCCAACTGGTCGTAATTGGAATTTGCTTACCCATTACCCCTCCAGTTTCTCCGGATTCCCCAGCGCTTTCTTATCCGCCGATGCCAACCGCCGCTCGACCTTCTTAACGTCCTCTGCTGGTGGCAGAGCCTCGGGCCGAATGCCTCGTTCCAAAAGGGTTGCGCGTACCGCCTGGTTGGTGGTGACGTGCTCCTCGGAAATCTCCGCTTCGGTGGTCATTTGGTGTTCCCGCGCGTTGTGGATGGTGATTTCGCTGGCAAAGTCTTTGGCCTTCAGGATGATCGTGGGAGCGAAGTCTGCCAACGGGCGACCGTCTGGCACGTTCCAAACGACTTTCATTTGCTTGGTGCTCTTTCCGAAAAGGGCCTGATCCCCTTTGCCACGGATCATCGCCGAGTTCTCAATGATGCTTTTAGACGTTTGTTGACTCATAAGTCCCACCCTAAGCTTTTTAGATTCACCGCGATCGCCTCATCTAGTTCTCGCCCCTTCGCCATTTGCTCGCTGAGTTGTGCGGTGAGCCGCTTCATCTTTTCCTCGAATGCCTCGCCGTCTTCTTCCGCTGCTTCGGCACCCACGTATCGACCCGGAGTGAGCACATATCCATGCCCTTGAACCTCTTCTAACGTTGCCGAATAGCAGAAGCCAGGCACGTTATCGGCGTCGGTCCATCCTTCCGATCGCCATTTGTGGTACGTCTCGGTGATCTTTGCCACCTCTGCATCGGTGAGTTCCCGGTGGGTTCGATCGACCAGCTTGCCCATCTTTCGGGCATCGATGAACAAGATGTGTCCGCGCCGATCTCGGAATTTGTGGTTCTTCTTATCTCTGGCAAGGAACCACAGGCAAGCCGGAATTTGGGTGCTGTAGAACAGCTGCCCCGGGAGCGCCACCATGCAGTCCACCAGGTCGGCATCCACAATCTTTTGCCGAATCTCGCCCTCGCCAGATTGGCTGCTGCTCATGGAGCCGTTGGCAAGAACAAAGCCCGCCGTTCCCGTGGGCGAGAGCTTATGGATCATGTGCTGCACCCAACCGTAGTTGGCGTTGCCCGTGGGCGGGGTTCCGAACTGCCACCGCTTATCTTCTTTCAGCCTCTCGCCTCCCCAATCGCTGATGTTGAACGGCGGGTTGGCGATGATGTAATCGGCTTTGAGGTCGGGGTGCTGGTCGTTATGGAACGTATCGCCGTGCTTGATGTTGCCATCGATGCCGCGAATGGCAAGGTTCATCTTGGCGAGGCGCCAAGTGGTGTAGTTGCTCTCTTGCCCGTAGATGCTGAGGTCATCGATTTTGCCCCCGTGAGCGGCGATAAACTCTTCGCTCTGAACGAACATTCCCGAGGAACCGCAACAGGGATCGTAAACTCGTCCCTTGTAGGGCTCCAGCATCTCTACCAACAGCTTGACGATGCACCGAGGCGTATAGAATTCGCCGCCCTTCTTGCCTTCTTGGCTGGCGAACTGCGAAAGGAAGTATTCGTAAACTCGCCCTAGAACGTCTTTCGAGCGCGATTCGCTATCGCCGACTTTGATGTTGGAGACGTTATCGATGAGAGAGCCCAGGCGGGTTTTGTCTAGTGCGGGTCGGGCGTAGTCTTTGGGCAACACGCCTTTCAGCGATTCGTTCTCACGTTCAAGGGCAGTCATCGCATCATCGATGATTTGCCCAATGGTGGGTTGCTTGGCTTGGTTCTTAATGTTTTGCCAGCGGGCTTCCACCGGAACCCAGAACACACCGACGGCTCGGTACTCATCCGCGTCTTCGGGGTCGGCTCCTTGATCAACCTCTTCCAACAGCTTGGCGTGCTGCTCTACAAAAGCATCCGAGATGTACTTGAGAAAGAGCAAACCGAGCACGACGTGCTTGTATTCCGCCGCGTCCATGCTGCCCCGTAGCGCATCGGCGGCTTTCCAGAGCTCTGCTTCGAACCCAATGTTGGCACCGGTGGAACTTGCGGACTTGGCCACCTTTGGGGCTTTCTTCTCTTTGTCCACGCTTTCTGGACTCGCGGTGCTTGGTTCGCTCATAACTTCCCTGAATAAATCCCCTTGGTTCATTTTAGTTTGCTCCTTCCGTACGGCTTTGAGAACCGTTCCTACCGTTCGACTAGCGTTTCTTCCCCGTTTTGCAAGAAAAAGACACCTAGATCAAGCGTCCCTCAACCTTCACGACACGGTATGCGGGGTCACGCTGCCCGCCGACACCCGATAAACCCTCGCCCGACTCAAGATCGTCGCCCCCGCCGCTTCCGCCTCGGTACAAGTCAGCACCGCCTGAGAGGCCTGATCCAGCACCAGTTCGCACAGGCACGCCCTGCGCACCGGGTCCAGGTCGCTCAAGATATCGTCTAGCAGCAGCACGGGCGGAG
>CAZAVC010000034.1:0-11259 GCA_964488265.1 uncultured Fimbriimonas sp. | reverse complement strand
AAGATGGCGAAGAAAGTGATTGGGCTCAGGATTTTCAATGACGCGGAAGGGAAGATGAACCTCTCTATCAGCGACTTTCCGTTCGATGGTCCACCCTCGCCTAACGCCCCCGTATTCGATAAGTCGATTCTTGCGGTTTCCAACTTCACCGTTTACGGGGATGCTTCCAAGAGTCGACGCCCGAGCTTTACTTCGTCGGCACCCTTCGAGAAAGGCAAAGAACTTTTCGATGAGTTTGTCACCGAGCTCCGCTCACTGGGAGTAGAAGTACAGACGGGTATCTTCGGAGCCCATATGGACGTTTCGTTGGTGAATGATGGGCCGGTAACCCTGGTGGTGGACCTCTAGTTGTTCGGGAGACGAAAGACCTACCGGAACGTGATCCCACCGAAACGGGTTATCATGTCAGACGTCCGACCTTCGAATCCGAAACGAGGGAACGAACGTGGTAACTGGAATCGCAATGAGCTTTGGTGCAGTAGCAGGAAAAGCAATGAGCGCTGACTCTGATGAAGCGCTCGTCCTGCGTGCCCGAGAAGGGGACTATAAGGCATTTGAGCTGCTTTTTGAGCGCCATCGCCTGCTGGTTTACCGATTCGCCTACCAGATGACGGGCAAACGAGACGACGCCGAGGACCTGGTTCAAGAGGCTTTCGTTCGAGCGTATCAAAACCTGGGGCGTTATCGTGATGAGGCCAAGTTCACCACATGGCTATTACGGATCGTCTCGAACCTCACGACCGACCAAATGCGAACCTCCAAGCGGCGCTACGAATTGGAACAGAAGGAAGCAACCGGCGGATTGGAATGGATGACCATCGGGTCCTTCGATGATCCCGAGGAAAACCTGGAGCAAGACCGTAAGCGAAATGCCTTGCGGAAAGCACTTTTAGCCCTTCCAGAGCACCATCGACGCATGATTGTCCTGCGAGATCTGGAAGAAAGAGAGTACGACGAGATTTCAAAACTCTGCGGATGCACGATCGGAGGCGCAAAGCTCCGTGTTCTTCGTGCCCGAAGAGCGCTGGCGGAAAGGGTAAAGCCCCTGTTAGGAGATAAATAAAATGTTCGGAAAGTCTGACGACAAGTGGATCGAGATTGCCTTCGGTGAGCAAAAGCTTCCTGAAAATTTCTCGGCAAAGAATGCGGATGACGCCGAAGTTCTCAAGTCCTACGAACTACTTCGAGAGGATTTGCAACTGCTCAAGGATATTCCGGAAATGCAGTTTTCGAACGAGCGATTGCGCGATGCGATCTTAGCGGCCGGTCCAAAGGCGTCTGCACAAACACCCTGGGTGATGCGTTGGGGTTGGGCTGTCGCGCCCGTGGCCGCCATGCTTGCAATTGGCGTCGTTTTCTTGAAGGGCAATTTCTCCGGGGCGGACCCAAGGGTCATCGTTCCTTCTACCTCTCTGCAGAATTCTGCGGCGGTGGCTTCGAACATGGAAATTCCGCTATCGGAAAGAGCTTCCGAAAAGCCTTCCCAAAATCCCCTGCTGACTGCAGACGATTCTGATAAGCCCGTAATGGTCGTTGCAAAATCTCGTCCGAAGGGCGGCACCGCTCGAAGAGCGCTAAGGGGTAGCGGAGTAAGGCTAGCCATGGCATCGAACCCCACTGCGGCGAAGAAGACGCCGGGGGCGATCACAACGTCCATTCGGGAGGAATCCGTCTCTGTTTCTCGCGATGTCGTAGCGGAAGGGATGGGCCTGACCCGAGACTCGGGTGGCAATCAAGCCACGGTAACGGCAGACGCTATGATGGCACCCGCAAAAGCTGAGGCAGCAGGCAACGTGATTCTCATTGATGCAAGTTCCGATTCGGTGACAGGCTTGCCCAACGCTACGGAAGTTTCCAAGAATTCGGAGAAGGTCGCACTGGGTGGTTAATCTCGCTCTCGCTCTGGTTATCGGTTATGGGCAGCTCGATGCACTCGAGCAGCAAGCTTGGGTTCGCCTCAAGCGCTCCGTAGTGAAATTGGAGCGAAATGGTCAAACCGTTGGCCACGCCGTCTTGGTCAACCAGAACGGTCTTTTCCTTGCTCCAAAAACAACAGTCCAACCCGGTACTCAGGCGATGCGATACGATGGAAAAACCATCGAATTGAGCGCAGTAGGATCGGATGGAACATCTCAGCTAAGCGTTCTTCAATCGAAAGAGCCAACAACAGGGATGGTGCCTGTAGGGCTGCCTCCTTTTCGACCAGGGACCGGTACACGACTTCTCGCAGTCTTTCCGAACGGTCCATCGCGGGCTCAGGTAACGGCTCACAATAAGATTGGTGTTGTAAAGGGTACCAACCGGGCTCTGCCCCTCTTGGAGCTCAAATGTGAGGTCACAGACGACGAACTTGCAGGAGGACTCCTGTTTTCGCGAGATGGCAATTTCCTAGGAGCGATGCTTGCGACGCTTTCTGGGACTCAGCAACAGGTCAACAACTTCAAGGAGTTTCAGGCGAACGCCGATCAGACCGGAGTGGCAACCCAGGCGAAGAATGCCGTTCCTCGTTCTTACGGTCCCACCGGACTGCTGATTGGGTTCATACCCGCACCTGAGGTGGTTCAACGAGCGATCATCGGTCTGAGCGAAACGGATCACCGGGCTAAGTACGGATCTATCGGGGTGTTTTGCCGCGACGGGAGGGGTGTGGGTGCCGAAGTCGAGAGCCTGGATCAGAAGGGATCAGCTAAAGAAGCCGGCCTAAGACCGGGCGACTTTATCCTCTCCCTTGGATCAACCGCAATTCGGGACACCTCCGACTTCGTCCGAGGCATCTATGCTTTAACGCCGGGAACCGTCGTTCTCGTCTCCGTGCAGCGCGGCGGTCAACTGGTTAACTTTCGAGTGCCGGTGAAAGAGTCTCCACAGTAGACGCAAGCCGTACCGATTGCACTTGCCACTGAACCCTGGTCCGGCCCCCAAATTCGTTGATTTCCGGCCTGAACATTACGTCGAGCCGACTTCCGACTGGATACTGCGAAAGCTCCTCGTACCGTCCAAAGGCGACGCACTCTTGATCACGTCCGTCTTCCCCCTGGACGATTACCCGAGCATGTTTGCCGCCACCCATTGGGCGAAGTTCCTTGAGCGTCACGTTGAGGCACCCCATGGAAGGAGCCGGATTCTCCGCTCCGAATGGTTCAAGCTTTTGGAAGTCGGCGAGATCCTCGAGGGTAAGTTCACCCGGTTGAATGGCTAGGTCAACGACGGTCCTCTTCACAAGATCCTCCTTTCGGAGTGTTTCCGAAGCAATGGCGTTAAAAGATTCACGAACCGCTAAGAGGTTGTCGGCCGGGAACGAACAACCCGCCGCCATCTCGTGTCCACCCCCCGATGACAGCAGCGGTCTGGATCCGTCGATTGCAGATGCGAGATTGAAGCCTTTGATCGAGCGCCCCGATCCTTTGGCGAGGTTCTTCGACTCGTCGATAGCCAGAACAAAGGCGGGGCGCGCATACGCCTCTACAATCTTGCTGGCGGCGATTCCTACGATTCCAGGGTTCCAGCCTTTGCTGGCAACCACCACCACGTAGTCCTCATTCAGTTTTTGCTCTTCTGCGAGTTGAAGGGCTTCTTGCACCGTCCTTTCTGTTTCGGACCTGCGTGCCGTATTGATTTCATCGAGTTCCTTTGCAATTCGCCGAGCCTTCTCGAGATCCTTTTCAAGGAGTAAGAGCAGGGCGCGCATGCTCTCATCCAAACGTCCGGTGGCGTTTAGGCGCGGCCCAATGCGAAACCCGACGTCCTGGGCACTGACGCGCCCGTTCACCTTAGAGACTTCCTTGAGTGCCACGATCGATGCCTTTTGCGTCTCTGTGAGCCTTTCGAGTCCGAATCTGGCAATGATCCGGTTCTCGCCCACAAGAGGCATCACGTCGGCAATTGTCCCAAGGGCGGCTAAGTCTAAGAACTTCTCGCGGTAGCTCGCCACACTTTTGCCCATATCACGGGCGATGCCTTCACACACCCGAAACACCACGCCTGCCCCCGAAAGTTCGTGGAACGGATAGGCGGAATCGGTGCGATGAGCGTTGATGACAGCCGTCGCGCCAGGGAGTTCGATCCCGACCGTGTGGTGGTCGGTAACAACGGCGATCATGCCGAGTTCCACCGCTGCTTTGATCTGCTCATGTGCCGCAATGCCGCAGTCGCAGGTCAGAAACACCTTCGTTCCCAGAGCGTGGGCCTCTTTCACAACATCCATGTGGATGCCGTAACCCTCACGAAATCGGTGAGGAACGTGCGTATGCACCTTGGCACCCATTTGGCTTAAGAACTTGGAGAAGATTGCCGCAGAGGTCACACCATCCACGTCGTAGTCGCCATGAATGAAGATCAGGTCTTGGTTTTGGATCGCCTCGATCAGGACCTTGGCCGCTGGGGCGTAGTCGGGCAGTAGGGAAGGATCGCCTAAATCGTCGAGCGAGGGGTTCAGAAATGCATCGACCTGCTCGGGGGAGGTGAGCCCTCTTTGCAATAGAACTGCCGCCGTAAGTGGACGCACCCCAAATAACTGGGCCAGTCGATTCTCTTCATCCAAGAATCGAGGTTGCTGATACCAAAAATGAGGGAGGGACATGGCTTTAAGTGAGGAAACCCCCCAACCGTGAGGCGGGAGGTTCCGTGAACTGCAATCTGCGACCGGCGAGGGCCACAGCGCTTACATCTTTTCGACTTGCGAGAAGTCGAGTTCGACCGGGGTGTCGCGACCGAAAATGTTGATGAGAACCTTGAGCTTCTCCTTTTCGGTGTTGACCTCTTCGATCTTTCCAGAGAAGTCGCTGAACGGACCTTCCACGACGCGAATAGCGTCTCCCTTCTGCCAGGCTGCCTTGGGAGCTTCCTTGCTGGCTTCGAGGTTCTGGATGATCCGACGAACTTCGTAGTCCTCTAGCGGGACGGGTTTGTTGCCCGACTGCACGAACCCGGTGACTCCGGAGGTGGACTTCACGAGCTTGTAGGCCTCATCAGTCAAGGACATTTGCACAAGGATGTATCCGGGAAAGACTTTCTTGTCCTTCTCGTATCGTTTCCCATTTCGCGTGTGAAGTTCCTTTTCGGTGGGGATGAGGATCTCGTACAAGTCGAGGTCCCAAAGACCTTCCACCTGCGCTCGACGGGTGAGAACATCACGAACCTTGTTTTCGTGACCAGAAATTGTATGAACTGCGTACCAAGACTTAGGCATTAGACCGTTCCCTTCGTGAGAATTCGGATGAGCGTCTCAAAGGTGTATCCGAGGCCGGCCAAGATTGCCACCAAGATAAAGCAGACGGTCATCACGACGCCGGTGAGGCGGTTGGTTTCATTTACGGTGGGCCAAGTTACTTTCTTGAGCTCACGCTTCATCTCGCGGAAGAAGCCCTTTGGACCGTGTTTTGCCTTGGGCAAAGGCAGGTTAGATTCAGATGCCATAGACGATGATGCCCGCTCCTTTTAGACGGGGGAACCTACATTGTACCGAAAACAATCAGCATTAGGTAGGGCATGTTTTGATCGTTCAGATCAAGATGCCACGTCTTGAAGGGGCTCTCCAAATAGAAGAACGCCCCTTCAACAACAATCGTTGCCTTTGGGGCGCCTGATACCTAGCTAATCGACTCGCGGCTACTTGCCAACCGAGAGAATCTTTACTTTCTTAGTGCCGTCCGGAGTGAGGTACGAAACCTCCACGCCTTCTTCCTGACCATAGATCGCGGAACCAAGCGGCGACTCGACACTGATCAGATCGTTGTTAGGGTCGGCCTCGATGGACATAACGATTCGCACTTCAAATTCATCGTGCCAATCAAGATCGAGAATCTTAGCGGTGTTGCCAATTCCCACTCGGTCCGTTTTCAAGTTCGAGAATTCGAGAATGGAAGCGGTGCCGAAAATTGCCTTCAATTCGGCAATTCGTGTCTCGACAATCGCTTGCTCGAACTTGACCTCGTCTAGCTCAGAGTTATCCTCGCTGTACTCGCCGTGGTCCTGACTGTCTCGAATGCGTTCTGCAATTTCGGGTCTCTTGACCATAGTGAGGTGCTCAAGTTCTTTCTTGAGTTTGTCGTGTCCATCCGGGGTTAACCAAATGGTTGTGCCCTGTTCATTTATCAGCTCTGGATCGCTCATTGCTAGGTTCCCAAATATCGGTAGGTCGCGCATTATAGCCCTTACACCTCTGCGTTTGTACGTTTTATGTTGGCAATCGTTTCGACTTGCTTGAGAAATTTCTCAGGGTTTGTCAAGTTTTGCCGCCTGAGAGATTCGAATTACCAAATGAAACAACAATCTCACCTAGGGTGTTCCAGTTCCATTCGTGAAAGAAGGTGAACGTCGTGCAATGATGAGATGGAGAAATTTGAGATTCCACGGAGCCCGCCATACTGGTAAGGTACGGCAAAGATGAAACGGATTCTGCTGAGCGTAGTGGCCCTGTTGGCAGCTTGCATTTCCTTGGGTCAAGGAGAGGTTTACGATTCGATCCGTCCAGAAGCGAACATCGTGATCAAACGGCACAGTATGGGAGCCGATTTGGTTGAGATCACGGTTCTAAGCAAGGAGTATTCGGCAGATGCCCTTCGCGCAAAAATTGCTGCTCTAGGCAAGTATCTCTCCGTGGAGCCTCGCGGAGTTGCGGTCAACTCTGTTGTTCTGGATCCGACCTCTAAGGTAGGCGCATTTCTCAAGGCGAGTTTTGCCGTCGACGGATTGATTCGATCCACCGAGCCAAGGCTGAATCTTCGACCCATTCTTCAAGCGTTTGGCACCGGATCTGACCCGCTCAAAAAGTTGTCGGTTCAATTCGCGGGAGTTGTGGAATCAAGGGATACGTTTAGCCGCTTTCTTCCGGACGATGGTTCGGTTCGCATTGAGGCGATTGCTACTCGGACTCCGCCAGGTATTGACTACCACGTCGACGTGGTCACGGACGATCCGGAAAAGATCATCTTGCCCGGACTGAGAGCGGATTCGCAGAAAGTTCGGGACGCGACGAAAATTTCGTCGGGACCACCCCTCGGTGCCATTGTGGGATTTGGGGTCGGTGGGTTAGGATTAGGTCTCTTGGTATACTCGCTCGCGCTACGAAGGCGGGTTCCAACGGGGCGTTAATGATCTGCTGTTGCGTGTCTTTTGCATCAACGTCGGATCGTTCTTATCGGAAGGCCAATAAGTCCATTAAAGTAACTGCTCGCTACGTCTTATACGGGAATTCTCATGTTTGATCCAACTACTTTGACGCTTCACCAACTGGTCGAGATGGGTTTTGACCAGAACTGTTCGGACATTTACGTTAAGGCCGGAACCGTTCCAAAAATGAAGCGATACAGTCGCTTGGTTCCTGTCCATCCAGACATCCCCGTATTGGACGAACAAAATGTTCGCCGAATGCTCGGCATGGTCATGAGTGAGCGTCAACGCCGCGTCTTTGAAGAGACCTGCGAAATGGACCTCGCCTTCGAAGTAATTGGAAAGTGCCGAATTCGTGCCAACCTTTACATGCAGCGCGGTGGTTGGGCGATCGTTATGAGAACGATCCCGCTTCGGATCAAAACCGTTGAAGATCTGGGCCTTCCTGTCGTTCTCAAGGAACTCATCAAGCACAAGCAGGGCTTGGTTCTTGTAACAGGACCCACGGGTTCGGGCAAAACCACGTCTTTGGCGGCGCTGCTGGACCTTATCAACGAGACGCGCGACTGTCACATTGTGACCGTTGAAGACCCTCTGGAGTTTTCACACCCGGACAAGCAGTCGTTCGTTTCTCAGCGCGAAGTTGGGATTGACACCCTCGACTTCCAACCCGCTCTCCGAGCCGTACTTCGTGAAGCTCCGGACGTCATTCTCATTGGTGAAATGCGGGACGTTGCCACGATGAACGCGGCTCTCCAGGCCGGTGAAACCGGACACCTTGTCTTCTCCACCGTTCACACCAAGTCGGCATATGAGACGATGGACCGGATCATCAACATGTTCCCGCCCCACGAAAAGATGTACCTCTGTCAACGAATGGGAGGTTCTTTGCGGGCGATCGTTGCGCAGCAGCTCGTTCCAAGAGCAGACGGTGAAGGCCGTGTCCCGGCTGTCGAGGTTCTTATCTGTACTCCGACGGTGACCAAAGCCATCGAGGACGGTCACTTCAGCGACCTCTATCAGCACATGAACGAGGGAGGATTCTGGGGCATGCAAACCATGAACCAGAGCCTTGTGAAGTACGTCAAAGCGGGACTCATCACCGAACAGACGGCGATGACCTACGCCGGTGTCGCGTCTGAGTTGAAGCAGATGCTCCGCCGCGCTTAAGGTCTCGTAAGTTTCGACGAACATTTAGGCTTGTTGATAGGTTGTTCTAGCGGAGTTCTGTGGAATGCTTGGAGTGTCTAGGGGGAAGGCGGGGTTATCGTGGCAGCAGAAATAGATGGCTTACTCCACCAGTTGGTGGAGGCTGATGCGACGGACCTTCATTTGAAGGCAAATGAACGTCCCAGAATGAGGGTTCGTGGCGAGCTGATTCCGATGCCGGGGCGGGAGAAAGTTTCTGACACGGATTTAGAACGCCTGTTGCTGGCCATTCTCAATGAGGAGCGGCTAGACCGGCTAAACAATTTCAAAGAGTGCGACCTCAGCTACAACGTGCCAGGGTTAGCCCGTTTCCGCGTGAACATGTTCTGGCAGCGAGCCCATCTCGGAGCCGTTCTTCGGGTGATTCCGTTCAATATCCGAACGATCGACGATCTCGGCCTTCCGCAGGTCTGTAAGCGAATTTCGATGCTGCCCCGAGGGCTTGTCCTTGTAACGGGGCCTACAGGTTCGGGTAAGTCCACCTCGCTGGCGGCCATGATCGACCAGATCAACAGCAACAAGCGCTGCCACATCATGACGATCGAGGACCCGATCGAATACGTTCACAAGGACAAGATGTCCATCATCAATCAGCGTGAACTTGCGACGGATACACATTCGTTTGCTCACGCGCTCAAGCACGTTTTGAGGCAGAATCCCGACGTCATTCTTGTGGGTGAAATGCGAGATCTGGAGACGATCCAGCTGGCGATCACCGCCGCGGAAACCGGGCACTTGGTGCTTTCGACTTTGCACACGGTTGACGCGGCACAGACGATCGACCGAATCGTGGACGTTTTCGACCCCGAACAACAAGCGCAGGTGCGAACGCAGCTTTCAGTTACTCTGCAGGCGGTTGTCTCGCAAACACTTCTGCCGGTCAAGAATAAGCCTGGTCGAATTGCCGCCTTCGAAGTCATGGTGGCGACCCCCGCGATTCGAACGCTCATCAGAGAGGGGAAAACCCACGCGATGTACATGGACATCCAGACAGGTTCTCAGTACGGAATGCAAACTCTGGATGGTCACTTGCTACGGTTGCTCGACCAAGGACTCATCGACTACGAGCATGCTCTTGCGAAGTGTTCCAACACCGCCGAATTCCAGCGAAGGGCGATCAGCCACGGACTTTTCGAGGGGGAATCCATTGCAGGCCGTTGAGACTTTTCTTCATAAATGCGTTGAAATCGGCGGCTCTGATGTTCACTTTAAGACCGATACAGGTCACGTGTACGTACGCGTCAACGGCGACCTTGAACAGGTCAACACCGAACCGTTCCACAATTTAGAATTCCGCGAAGCGCTCTTTCGGATGCTTCGTCCGATCCAAATTGAGCGGTACGAGAAAGATCTCGAACTCGACTTTGCGGTTGAAGTGACCGGACTGGCCCGGTTTCGCGGCAACGTCTACCAACAAAGAGGGTTCACGCAGGCGGCTTTTCGGGTGATCCCGTACGAGCTGCTGTCGATGGAAGACTTGCAGCTCCCACCCGCCTGTTTTGACTTCATCGACCGTCCTCGAGGTCTCGTTCTCGTAACGGGTCCGGCAGGTTCGGGCAAGACGACAACACTCGCGGCAATGATCGATAAGATCAATCGAACTCAGCCCGTTCACATCATGACGGTTGAGGATCCGATTGAGTTTGTCCACGACGACATCACGGCTCGAGTTAACCAACGGGAACTGGACGTCGACACACTTTCCTTCGCGAACGCTCTCAAGTATGTTCTTCGACAAGATCCGGACGTGATCCTTGTTGGCGAAATGCGCGACCTCGAGACGATTCACTTGGCTATCACCGCCGCAGAAACAGGCCACTTGGTCTTTGCGACGCTGCACACGGTGGATGCGGTTCAGACCGTGGACCGTATCGTGGACGTCTTCCCGATTCACCAGCAGCAGCAGGTGCGCATGCAGCTTTCGGTCAACCTCATCGGAGTCCTTTCCCAAACGCTTCTCAAGAGGAAGGATGGTCGAGGTCGAATTGCCGCCTATGAAACGCTCGTCGCAACAAGTGCGGTACGCAACCTCATTCGCGAGAACAAGACCTTCCAAATCTCGAGCATCATCCAAACGGGTGCGAAGGCGAAGATGCAGTCTTTGGACCAATGTCTCGCCAACTATGTGCAACGGGGTTTGGTCTCTTACGAAGAAGCGCGGATGCGTGCGAAAGATCCAGGAGAATTCGATCGTCTGGTGAGCCTTTCTCGAACGGGCACGGGAGCGGGTCCTTCTGGACCGATCGACCCCACAAAAATTGCTCACGGATCCGTCTCGGCCGCTAAGATTGCGCAACACCATCATCAGGATGAAGATGATGCTGCCAAGAGGGTGGAGGAGGAACAAGCTCAGGCGGATGCAGCCAAAGAAGAGCAAGCAAAGCCTAATGTTCGCGGCTCACTGTTTAGACCGGGGTATCGGCGCGAGTAGCCTTGGATGTCCAGTTCCATAGATCCAGCACTCTTCGACGAGAATAGTCGGACGGCACCTGCGGAGGCGAACAGACTCTTCGTAAACGTAGGAGACCTTTCGACCGAAACGGGCGGATTCCTTTCTGATGTCACCGTTGCGTACGAGACGTGGGGAGAGTTTCGCGGAGACAATGCGATTCTTGTTTGTCACGCTCTCTCGGGTGATTCTCATGCCGTTGGCTGGTGGGATCGGCTCGTAGGGCCTGGCAAAGCTATTGACACCGAGAAGTTCTTTGTCATCTGCTCGAACGTTTTAGGGGGCTGCCAGGGCACCACAGGGCCAAGTTCTGTTCATCCAGATGGGAAGCCGTATGGAAGCCGATTCCCGATCATTACGATCGGCGACATGGTTGAGGTTCAGGGCCGGCTTTTAAGCGCCCTCGGAATCCAAAAGCTGTTCTGTATTGCCGGCGGGAGCATGGGGGGTATGCAAGCCTTGGAATGGTCGGTCCGATTCCCGGAGCGGGG
>CAZAVC010000033.1:0-11306 GCA_964488265.1 uncultured Fimbriimonas sp. | reverse complement strand
ATCGGTTCAAGTACTTGCCTGCCCTTCTGACGATTCTCAACGACAGGACCCACGCGCACCGACGATCGGCCCAGTGGTGCGTCCTAGACCTATTTGAGGACCTGCCCAGCTTCTGCTCGCTTCCAGACGACGAACTATCTGCCGTTGCGAGCATGAAAGGCATTCTGTGGGATGCCGCTGAGGACTACGCCCGAACCGTTTACAAGGCGGGTGTTGTTCTTGGTGGACACCTTCCCCACCGCCATGGCGGACGGGCATTGATCGAATGCTTAGATGCGCCGAGTAAGTTCGGCCGCCGATCGGCGATTCATGGTCTTTTCCACGTTGTGGAATGGGTTCCGGAGACGAAGAAAGACGTTATTCATAACCTTCGCGTCCATGAGGTGAGGGAGACTGATCCTCTGCTTCAGGAGTTCACTCGGGCGATGATTGAAGACATTCAGCGTGGCGGAATTGAGCACACGCCTGAGCCCGTTTTTCCGGAAGAGTATTGATCTGAAAGCTCCAAGCTTGGGGTTCCGAATCACGCCCGAGATGTGATAGAACGAGTCCCATGAGTTCGGTCCTCTTCGCCTCGCTTGCGCTTCGTTCTATTGCGCTTGGAGTAGCCCCGCTCGTCCCGTCGGCAGTTGGCGCACCGCTTCAGGACGCAAAACTAAGAGGTGCGACCGTCTCGGCGATTGTGACCGACTCGAGCGGCAAGGTTCTATTCAGCATGAATCCCGACACCCGGGTGATTCTGGCTTCAAATTCGAAGTTGTTCACAGGCGCCCTGGCGATGCTCACCTTCCCGAAAACGGGAGTTCCGCTCGATAAGATCACCATTGAGCAAAGGGCAGACGAAGTTGTCGTTTCCGGTGGTGGTGACCCTCTTACCACTGCAAGCGACTGGCGATCTCTAGCCGACTCATCGTTCAAAGGTAGGCCGATCCGATTTGACTCTCTGTATGGCGGCGCTACTGCACCGGGGTTTGGCCCGCGATGGCAGTACGGTGATCTCCCGAACAAGTACGGCGCGCCCGTGACGGCCTTTGCGATAGACCGCAACGCATGGACTCTCAGCGTGACGGCAAAAGACGATACGCAAGACTCGTCGCTGATCTGCGCGCTCGGCGGGATGGATCCGCTCCCGGAGGCCGGAATCAAGGTTAACCGGATCGTTACCGATGCTTCGAGCATCGCAACCGACTTCGATGTTTTTGGATCTTCCATCGACGTGCGTGGCGCAGTCGTCAAGAAAACCTACAAAGAGAACTTCGCCCTTCCTCGACCACTCGCCACTATCTCTTCCCTTCTGCAGGGTGGCACGACGGCGGATGGGACAGAATCTTCGACGAAGGTTCTGCTTGGAAGCACGCTGCGGCAACGCTTGAATGCGATGATGCCGCCGAGCGACAACTTTGTCGCCGAGGGTCTTTGGTTCCGTTCTGCAAGAGAGATTGAACCCAACGGGCCACTGACGTTCACGCGGGCTTCGACCATCAACAACAAGAAGCTGCGCTCCTGGCTCGGTGTATCGCCCGCTGCGCTCTCACTTGACGATGGCTCGGGCCTTACACGAACCAACGTCTCAACCGCTCGTACGATCGCATCGCTCTTAAGAAAAATGGCAACTCACCCAAACCAGGCAATTTGGCGAGAATGTATGGCAAAGCCTGGAATTGGCACCCTTGCCGGTCGTCTTAAAGGAGTGGACTTTATTGGGAAAACCGGCACTTTGAACATGGTTGTTTCCTTGTCCGGCTACGTAAAACGAAGCAATCGCTCTGAAGTCGTCGTTTCTGTGGTGGTCAACCACTTTTCAGCGACGCCGACAGAAGTGCGAGATTTGATTGACAGGTTTATTGCCAATGTTGCCAAACTCCCCCTCTAAGGCATGGACGTTGCGTACCAGGGAAAGCATGACCGTGCTATTCCCCACGAGAAGCGTAGCGTTCCTGCTAGGCATCGGCCTTCTTGATCTGGTCTCGACGGCAGTTCTTCACCGCCAAGGACTGATCGAAGAGCTAAACCCGCTCATGCGGATCTTCATTGAGCAAAGCGAATGGTTGTTCGCATTCGTGAAGGGGCTAACACTCGGTGCGGCCTGGGGCGCGCTTGCCTGGTACGCACGAACGGATAAGAACTTCGTCAACAAAGCGAGTATCGTCGGAAGTGTCGCCTACGTTCTTCTCTGGTGTAGCTGGTTCTTCGGAGCAGCTCAATCCTGATCCGCTTTAGCAAACCCAAAGCCGAACCTTAAGCAGGTTCGGCTTTTTCTTTATCGATGCAGGCTTGAAGCGATTTGAGTGCGACCTCGATTTGGTCGTCCCTCGGCTCGCTCGTGGTGATGAGCTGAGTCGCCATACCGGGCGCAAAGAGGTAGTGCACCCATTTCGAGTCTCGGAACTTACCCGCGAACCGAAGAAGCTCGTAGGCCACGCCGGCAATCAATGGCAGCACCGCCACGTGGAAGAGGAAGTTGTAAACACCTTCCACAAACACGTTGGGACCCTTCAGGCGGGGCAGAAACACGTAGGTAAAGAGCCCCAGAATAAGAACGATGATGGCGAAAGATGTTCCGCACCGCGGGTGAATCCGCGTTTGCGCTCGACAGTTGTCCATCGTCAGTTCCTGCCCAGCCTCTAAAACGTTGATCGCCTTGTGCTCAGCACCGTGATACTTGAAAACTTCTTGGATCTCCTTCATCCGCGAGATCAGCAACAGGTAACCAATGAAGAGGGTGATCTTGATGCCCTCAGTGATGGCGTTCGTAGCCGGGTCGCTTAGCTTGTAGTTCTTCTGAAGATACGTAGCGGCGAGGTTTGGGCTTAACTTAAAAATTGCAAGACTAACCGCTAGAGAGATCACCAAGGCTCCGCCCACGGCATAGTCTTGGAGCTTCTTGTCCTTCACCGTCTGCCCAACCGGCTTAACTTCTTCTCCCTCTTTTCCCTCTTCTGGGACCTGATACTCGGGGGCGAGTTGAACGTCGGTTGCGTACTTCAGCGCTCGCGTGCCCAGCGTCATTGCATCCAGCAGAGCCCACGTCCCACGGAGGAACGGAACCTTCAGCCACTTTTGGCGACCAATCCAGGTTTTCTCAATCGGCTCCGCCTTAATAACGATTTCTTTATTGGGTGCGCGGCAAGCAATGGCGTAGAACCGCGGAGACCGCATCATCACACCTTCGATGATTGCTTGACCACCGTAGGCGAGATATTCGCTCTTCCCTTCTAAATCAGCGGTTGCAACAGCCGGCGTTTCCACCAGACCGTTCGTCGAAACCTCTTCGTTCGCCATTCCGTGCGGATTATACCGATGCGACCCACCATGCCGATGGAACCGCTCTGTTAACTCCAATTGGGTCTAAGGTCCCGCCACTCCTGTTAAGAACACGGAGCTTAATGCCACGTTTTGTTAACAAAGTAAAAAAGCTCAATATTGTCCGGATCATGGCACGACAATTGTCGTCTAAGTTAACAGTGCAACCGCACGCGGAGGAGCCTATGGAATCTGGAATCAATCCGGAGTCACTAAAGCTCACCGAGGATGAGGCGTTCGCGCTGCTTGGACTTTGCATGCTTAGTCCGGGACCGCTCGACACAACTTCCTTTGTTGCTTTGAAGAAGCTAGCCAATTATTGTGCGCAACGGGGCGCCCAGTGCAATCATAAATTAGATATCGCGGATCTAGCGACGACAAAGCTCAGTGAGCTCGTCAAGGCGGGGGCATAATGCCCTCGCTTTTTTATTGAGCCATGCGCACTCCGGGCGATCAACCTTGCATTCCCTTGGAAAATTGGCAGAATGTAGTTTGTGCCAACCACCGTTGCTGACTTACTGAGCGCCATCGAATCGTTTGCTCCCTCTCGATGGGCGTTTGATTTTGATTCTGTTGGACTACAGGTGGGCTCCGTTTCTTCGCCTGCAGAAAAGGTGCTGCTCTCGCTAGACCGATCCATGGCTGCGTTAGATTTTGCAATCGCATCTGGGCACACCGTATTGCTGACCCACCATCCGCTTTTCCTTCACCCCATTGGCAGGCTCGACGATTCCACCTACGAGGGCCGATTTGCCCTCAAGGCGATTCAGCACCAAATCTCCGTAATCGCCGCCCATACCAACTGGGACGCGGCACCAGGGGGTGTCAACGATGTGCTTGCGTCGAAACTTGGACTGTTGGATGTTAAGAACTTCGGTTCGGGCGCAAAGGTCGCCCAAACAAAGATGGTTTACACCGTTCCAAGTCGATTTCTCGATGCAACGTTAGACGAGGTCACCGCCGCTGGAGCGGGGGTGATTGGTAACTATCGACGGTGCGCCTTCTATGTGAGGGGTACAGGCACGTTCGAGGCCCTGGAGGGCGCGAACCCCGCGGTTGGAAGGATTGGATTTCCAGAATCGGTAGAAGAGGTCCGAGTAGAACTGGTCTTATCATCGGGGCTCGTTGGAAAGGTTGTGAACGCACTCAAGTCCGTTCATCCCTACGAGACGCCTGCAATCGATCTCTACAGCCTCGAGTCCATTGTTGAACAACCATGCGGTCGCGTTGGCAGACTTCCCTCCGCCATGAGCCTAAACCGATTCAAACGACTTATTGATGAAGCTCTCGCGACCACTTGCAGTTACTGGGGGGAGTCGGATCGATCGGTCGAGTGGGTAGCGGTTGTGGGTGGAGCCGCCGATGGCGAGTGGCGTTCGGCTCAAGCTGCGGGCGCCGATGTTTTGGTCACGGGAGAGGTAAAGCAGCACACCGCTCTCGAAGCGTCTGAATCAGGATTTGTGATCGTCGAAGCGGGCCACTACGAGACTGAGCATCCATCAATGGAAGCTCTCAAGGAGCGTTTAGAAACGAAGTGCCCTGGTGTCTCCGCTACGGTGTACCAGCCCAAAGCGGGCTGCAGCGGAAGAAGGTCTCTGTTTGATGTTTGAGTGGTAGCCCGGACGGGACTTGAACCCGCGACCTCCGCCTTGAAAGGGCGGCATCCTAACCACTAGACGACCGGGCCAGAGACCGTTAAGTATGACAAAGAAAAGCCCCGTTTAGCAACGGGGCTTTCTGATTTCTGCTTAGTTGCCGGACGTTTGCCCGGAATCTTGCGTTGGTGCCGGATCGGCGATCTTCACCGGTTCTTGCTTCGGCTCAACCTTCGGTTCGGCCTTTGGCGCGGGTTTCGCAGTTTTCGCAGCAGGTTTTGCGGTTGGTTTAACGACCCGCCTCGCTCCGACGAATCGTCGATTGTAGTAACCGTCGTTCAACGAGTTCACCTGAACCTTTCCACCGCCAGAACTTGCGTGGATGAACTTTCCACTTCCAACATAGATGCCGACGTGACCTACACGTCGGCCGCGAGTCGTTTTGAAGAAGACAAGGTCCCCTTCTTTCAGTCCGCTTTTGTCGACTTTCTGACCTACCTTGGATTGCTCCGAACTGGTCCGAGGCAACTTCACACCATGTTTTCGGAAAACTTGGGTGGTGTATCCGCTACAGTCCGTACCGCTTCGATCACTCCGACCATATCGGTACGGGGTTCCTCTGTAGGTTGCTGCCGTTGCAAGGATCGAGGAAGCCTCAGCCGCTTCGTTCGGCGTCCAGGCAAGCCCGCTAGATCGACCCGTTCGTCGGCTATATCCCGCCACACGACCTGTTGATCGCTTGGAAGACTTGGAACTCTTCGAAGCCTTACTTGCGACGTACGATCGACGAGATCGAGAGGCGCGCTCCTCTTCGCGGGCTTCCCGTCGAAGTTCTGCAAGCCTTGCTGCCTGCTGCCGAGCTTTTCTCTTTGCCGTTTGAGCGGCAATGAGAGCTCTCTTTCCGGAATTCGTGAGCGGACCGAGCATGTCCTGTCGAACCCAGCCCTCTGATCCATGCGGGAACTTAACTCGGAACCATTCGCCCTTGCGGTCCATGACGTAGCAAGGAGACGAGGTCGGGATGACTTTGCTTACGCCTGCCGAGAGACTGGGCCCTTTCCGCAGGCGAACACCGTTTGCGTTGAGCATCACGTATCGCTCGAATCGCTCAATCGGCTTTGACTTCGCCTTGACGGGCGGTGTTGCTGTACCAAAGGAGGAACTGGCGACAAAGTCAGGCTGATAACCCGCTGCGGGAACGTTGAGCCTGAATCCAAGCCGAAGCTTAGTCAAGTCGACTCCGGGATTCATCGCGCGAAGTTCTTTGACCCGCATGTCGTGCTTGCGGGCGATCGACCAGTCGCTGTCGCCTTTCTTGACGAAATAGTCTTGAGTGGTCTTTTCGGTAGTTGCCGCGGCAAGAACAACTTTCGGTGCAGCCACGGCTGGCTTCGCAAGAACGGGAGACCGCTTAGCGACTGACAGTTGAGAGAGTGAAGTTGGGAGCGGAATCTTAAGGAGCTGACCGGGCTTAATCTTGTCTGAAGTCAGGTGATTCTCTTTGCGAATCTGATTCCAAGTGAGTTTGTGTCGAGAGGCGATTTTCGCAATCGTGTCCCCCTTTTTAACCTTGTATGTCGTGCTCGCCGGGACTTGGGTCGCCGTAAGGACGATCGAAAGGGCGGATACTAGCATTGCATCAATCAAGCTTCTCTCCTCGGTTAAGGCTAACCTCAACCTTGCTAAGACTACCAGCCATGAGTTCCTGACGTCAACCCGCAACCTCGTTGCGAGAGAACCTAGCACAAGAACAGACGGCCTCGCTTCCGAGGTCAAATACACCTCTTAAGCATCGGAAGGTTCCGGCAATTTTTCGAGGGGTGTTGCCAAAATGGGTCTGAGTCGAACGAATGGTCAGCGTTGTCATCGTCAACTGGAACACGAAGGACTTCCTAGAGAAGTGCCTGGAGTCGTTGGCTCAAGACCGAGAAGACCTAGAGGTTATCGTCGTCGACAATGCGTCCAAAGACGGTAGCGCCGAAGTGGTTCGGGAGCATTTTCCGTGGGTCAAGCTCCTTGCCGAGACCTCTAATCATGGCTACGCGAAAGGCAATAACTTAGGCATTCGAGCGGCGCGCGGCGAGTTCATTCTCACCCTAAATTCCGACACTCTCGTGCCTTCTGGGGTTATCCAAGAAGTAGCCACCAGAATCGGTGGTGACCCCACAATCGGGACCGGGGCGGTTCGCCTTGTGGAGCCGACGGGAAGAACCCAAAATTCTGTCCGAGGCTGGCCGACAGTCGTTGGTATCGCCGGAGACATTCTGGGCTTGAGCAGGTCCAAACCGGGTTCGGTATGGGATTCCTATCGACTCCGAGGGTTCGACTACGAAGTCTCGCAAGAGGCTCCTCAACCGATGGGAACGTTTCTATTGTTCAAGCGCGAAGCCCTGGAGTCCTTGTCGCTCCCTGAGTTTGACGAGCAATTCCCGATATTCTTCAACGAGGTTGATCTGCTCTATCGCCTTTACCTGCAAGGTTGGTCTTGCCATTACTTCTCCGACCTTTCCATCACGCACTACGGAGGCGAGTCCACGAAGCAAGTCAAGCGACCAATGGTTTGGGAATCTCATAGGAGCCTATACAAGTATCTTAAAAAGCATCTGAGCGGGCCCCCGAGAATGGCACTTCCCTTGCTTTGGCTTGTTATAACAGTTGGCGCGTTCGTGCGTGCTAGAGGATGGAGTGCGGGATTTAGACCTTAGTATCACCATATGCAGTTGGAACACGGTCGAAGATCTTCGCGCCTGTCTTCAGAGCCTTGAACTCGTGCGGGACGAAGCCTTGTTCGAAGTGATTGTCATCGATAACAACTCGGAAGACGGCTCGCCGCAGATGGTAGAGGTCGAATTCCCCTGGGTGCGGCTCGAAGCAATGTCGGTGAATCTTGGGTTCACGGGAGGCCATAACCACGCCTTCCCCCTTCGTAAAGGAACCCACGTTTTGCCTCTGAACTCAGACACGATCGTTCATGCGGGTGCTTTGCGCCGACTGATGGCTTACCTTCAGGAGCACCCTGAGGCTGGCATTCTTGGTCCGAAGCTTTTGAACCCCGACGGGACCCTTCAATATTCCTGTCGTAGGTTTCCGCACCCTATGGCAGCTCTCTTCCGGAACACTCCACTCGGAAAGCTCTTCCCAAACAATCCTTTCACACGCGACTACCTGATGCAAAGCTGGGATCACGATTCAGTGGCGGAAGTTGATTGGGTATCTGGGGCAGCCTTTCTCATTCGCGGCGAATTGCTCGACGAACTTGAAGGGTTCGATCCCGAATACTTCATGTTCTGTGAAGACGTCGATCTCTGCTGGCGGGCTTGGAAAGCAGGAGCCAAGGTGGTTTACATTCCAGATTCCGTGATCACGCACGCAATTGGAAGAAGCACCGACAAGGCACCGAACCGAATGATAGGTCGATTCCACCGATCGATGTTCCGATTCTTTTCGAAAAACGTTGTGCCTGAACAGCCCTTGCTGCTGAGACCGTTCAGCCTGTTCGTAGCTGGAGCGGGACTCTCCCTCCGTGCCGGATTCTTCATACTTAAGAACAAGATCGACGTGATCAAACGTCGACTCGCTCGCTGAGAAGCTCATGGTTGCGCGCTCTGATCAAAACCACTCGTCTGTGCCCAAGATTCCGGCCGCTTTGGCGACGATCACCGCGTTCCTTCTACCGCTCCTTGCGGGCTCTCTAAGCGTTGAAACCGTGGCATTGGCACCCGGTGAATCTGTCCTATCGAGCCTCCTAAACGCCTCACCGGTTCCTCAAATTGGGGTTGTTCTTGCCTGTCTTCCAGCCGTTATCGGGATCATCCTTCACCTCGCCCAAACCAGAGTCACGCAGATTCCGAACTTTAAAATTGCGATTCCACTCGTGACGGTCCTGTTCATCAGTTTCCTGTCCGTCTTCCTCAGTTCCTATAAGTCGATTTCGCTGGTATCGGTCCTCCAATGGAATTTAGCCGTCATCCTGTTCTTTACCTTTGTGGCGGTCTGTGGCAGAACCCACGGGAAATGGATCATCGGTGCGATTGTTGCCGGGCTCAGCGTCTCTGCCCTCTTCGGAATCCTTGAGTACAGCGCGGCGAGGGCTTACGATCCGAACCACCGGATCTTTGCGACGTTCAACAATCCGAACGCAGCGGCGGCGGCGTTCGCCATTGGAATTCCTCTCGCTCTTGGTCTAAGCAGCGGTTCGGAGAGGCTTGGTGGGCTCCTTGCGGCGCTCGGCGCCCTACTTCAAGGATTTGCCCTCTTCCTTACGCAATCGAAGGGAGGAATCCTCTTTGCCGCCATTGCCGTGGTTTGCTTTGTGATTATTCTTTTGCTTTCCAAAACCAAACTGGTCGGTAAAGGCATCGGCGTTACGGTGGTTGTCGCTATCTTGATCGGCGCCATGAGTTTCGGTTCGATTCAGGCTCGAAAGGCACCTGCCGGAACTGGCAATGCTCAGGCGTCGTCAGTTCGACTCGCGAATTCTGAGGAAGCAGTCACGCAATCGGCTGGGTTCCGAACCCTTCTCTGGAAAGGTTCCCTGGCGGTCATAAAAGCCAACCCGTTAGGCACGGGCATAGGAACCTATCGTTTTTACTCGACGAAGGCTGGTCTCACCACTCAGACCGCCCTGACTCACAACTCATTTCTTCAGATGGCGCTCGAAACCTCGGTATTGTCCGTGGTTTCATTCTTGGCTTTCATTGTTGTGACGATAGGCTTCACCGCGAGAGGCTTGCGGTCCAGACCCGATGCGCACAAGGCACTTTACGCCGCGATCATTGGCTCGCTCGCGGGGACGATCGGGCACAACATGGTCGATTCTGATCTTGCCACTTTCGGCCTCCTCGCGATCACCTTTATTCTCTTCTCGACCCTTGTCCTGACCGCTACTGATGCTTCCAGCCCAGAATTTCTCACTCCGGCTATCCGAGGGACCCTCGGGTGTGTCGCAGGCGCGACCCTCTTACTGGCAGGGCTGAGCGCAACAAACGAAGTTCGCCGCGCCCAAGCAAAAGGGATGATCGAAGCCGGGCAAATCACCGAAGCAAGGGAGCTTCTGGATGGAATCCTCGGAGCCACCCCAAACGACGGACAAGCCCGGGCACTTAGAGCGATCGTTCCCACCGACGAAGCCGATTTACTCGCTCAAACGGAACAATCGGCTCAAACCCACCCTTCGCCCAAAAGCTGGCGCGCCTATGCTGCTGCCTGCTCAAGAGCAGGGAAAACCCTTGAGGCAATCTACGCCCTTGATGAAGCCCTGCGCTGGGATCCAAACAATCTCTCCGCTCTTAAAATGCTGATCTCTGCCTGCCAGGAGTTTGGCGATATTGAGAAAGCGAAAAAGACCGCCGAGCGCTTGATCGCGGTAGAAGCGACGACTTATTACACCGTGCGCAGCCAGCCAGAATTCATTCCTACCGAGACTGCCGAGGCTCGGACGTTCCTAGCCGCTCTGGAGTCGGACAAGAAGAAGAAGGTCGAGTTGCTTGAAGCGGCGGTGAAAATTTACGCCCAATACCTCTCAACTACCATTCCCGTTGTCCAGCGGTTTGTTACTGCAGGGGCAAACGGTATTGGCGGTGAGACGAAAGAGGCCGCAACGGCGAAACTTGAAGCAGGATTGAAAGCCCTCCGAGAGCTAAAGACTCTTCAGGGAGCAGCCGGGGTGGATGAGGCCGATTTTGAGGCCGCCATTTCCAACCTGCGCAAGTAGTGCGAAACCACGTCTCGGGCGATCGGCGCGGCAATATCGCCCCCGTGTCCTGCCGCCTCTGCCATGACACAGATGGCAATCTTTGGATTGTTCACCGGGGCAAAACCAATGAACCAACTGTGCGTCTTTCCGCCCTTTCGGCGACCATGTTCGGCACTACCCGTCTTCCCTGCCCATTCAACTCCAGGAATCTGCGCAACCGCCGCCGTACCCTGATTGATGACCCTGAAAAGGGCGTTGTGCATTGCATCCCAGAATCCCTGGTCGACATCGATCTTATGAGCAACGGTTGGGGCCAGCGGAATTCTCTCACCCGTTACGGGGTGGCGTCGACTTCGGACAAGATGCGGCGTGTAGCCTGTGCCGCGGTTCGCAACAATGGCAGCTAGGTTGGCCATTTGGATGGGCGTAGCCGTTACCATTCCTTGCCCAACCGCCATATTCACCGTATCGCCCAGATACCACTTTGGAGGATTTTTCCAGTCTTTGAAGTATTCGGAGTCGGGGACACACGCGCGCCACTCGCCACCAATCTCGATACCTGTCTTTGCGCCTAGACCAAGATCACGCGCCGCCCGGCCAAGTTCTTCCCTGCCCGCCGCAACACCGATTGTGGTGAAGTACGTATTGCAGGATTTCTCCATCGCCGTTCCAAACGAGATCCCACCGTGGTGGGACATACAACCCAAGACCTT
>CAZAVC010000032.1:0-11354 GCA_964488265.1 uncultured Fimbriimonas sp. | reverse complement strand
CTTCGTTACATCGTTAAGTTTGTCGTGTGGTGCCCTCACGATGAGTGCGGGACAAGAAACCTTACAAGTTCTTCCCTCTTCAGGTTCGCTCTACACCTTGGAAAGCCGGTCTGCTGGGGCGACGGTCGATCAAACGTTCAGCGTTGGATCTCACTCGGGCGTTCAAGTCTCTCTGCAGCGAAATCAGAGTCGCGCGAGGTTTGTGTTGCCCACGCCTTTAGATGCATCAACCTTCGACGGCATGATGGTGGAGGTTGAAAATGTTGGTGCCCATCCGGCGGTACTCGACTTAACAATCCGAAACGTTGGAAACGGGGAGCCTGCAGTCGGGACGTGGGACACTATTCCGCCCGGACGAAAACGGAATCTTCTCGCTTGGTTCAACTCACCGGGAGCAAACGTTCCGTATCGCCTCGGATTCGCGATGCCTTCCATCAACGTCCCGTTCCAGGTTTCTTACATTGCCAATGGTAGGCCGAATATGGCCGCCCTCCAACTCTTGCAAATCTGGAACAGCGGTACCCGACCAATGTCGGTGCGCGTTAACTCCATCCAGTTTGTGAAGCGCCGAACGAGTTACGCAGGGATCATCGATAAGTACGGTCAAGCTTCTTTCCTCGATTTTCCGGGCAAAGCCACGACTGACAACGACCTGCTAGCGGACGCCATTGAGGAGCAACAGAATCTCGACGCAAAGACTCCCATCGATCCGCTTGGTGGCGTTCCCGGAATGCGCTCCACCCGAGCCACGGGTCGATGGCGCATCGAGCGTGCACCGTCCGGTCGAATGTTCGTGGTGAGCCCAACGGGCAAGCGCATGTGGATCATGGGCGTGAACACCGTTATCGAGAACTACGCTTCCCGGTATCAAAATCGTGACGAGGCGTTCCAAGAGGTCATTCCCAGAACTACTCAGAACGAAGAAGTTTTCTGGCTACGTCGCAATCACCTCACCGACGGGCTGGGATGGTGCTACGACTTCGGTCGAAGCAACATGTTCAAGAAGTACGGCGAAAATTGGCGTGAGGATAATCGGCAGAGGATCGTTCAGCGCCTCAAGCGCTGGGGCTTTAACACCGTAACTGGCGTTGTCGATGGAGCAACGCCTATGAACAACTACCCGGTTATGCTCTCGTGCAAGCTTTCCAACTTCACGCAGCGAATCGCCACGCCCTATGTGATGCACTACCAAGTCATCGACGTCTGGCACCCGGAATTTGAGCCTTACGCCGAAACAACTATAAAGGATCTCCTCAACCAATACAAAACGGTTCCAGTCATTGGAATCCACGTTGACAACGAATTGAGCTGGGGACTTAGAGGCAATCAAACCCTCCAATACTCCCTGCCGATCGGCGTCCTCAACTCGTCTTCAACGGTCAAGGCAAAGGAGGTTTTCGTCAACTGGCTGAAAACCAAGTACAACAACAACATCGCGAGTTTGAACGCTCGTTGGGGAACCTCTTACGAGTCTTTCGCTGCGATGTCTGCTCCGTTGAACTTACCGACGTCGAACCTCAACTCGAACATTCGTGCCGATCTATCGCTCCTTCTGTCGTTCTATGTCGATCGATACTACGGAACCGTTCGCCGCATCCTCAATCGAATCGGATATCGAGGCTTGTTCCTGGGCACCCGAGATGCCCCCGGAGCCACCCCGCGTGAAGTTTGGCGAGCCGCCAGTCGCCACGCAGATGCTCTCACCATCAACCTCTATACTGAAAATGACGACCTATGGCGAGAGGTCGCAGGAATTCCTAAGCCCGTTCTCATCGGAGAGTACAACTACACGAGCAGCAACGCGGGACACTTCACCTGGGTTCGAGACTTGAGTTGCTACGATCAACAAGAGCGAGCCGAACGAAATTATCAATATCTCGTCAGGGCGGCCAGCACTCCGAACATCATTGGCGCTTGCTGGTGGAGTTACAGTGAGTACGCACCGATCGGTCGATGGTGGGACGATGAGCGAATGCAGACGGGTCTCGTCGACATCAAAGACTCACCCTACGAAAGTCTCGTCTCAAGCTTCCGGACGTTTATGCTGAATCTGAAAGACATCCGGCGACCTTAAGCTTGCCCCCGGCAGAGAGCAGGAATCCCCGTGCGTTGCAGACGTGCGGGGATTCCCGACCGTTTTGGGCCCCAACGGGTAGTATCTTCTCCGGACCAATGGCGTGCCTACCCCGAATTACCGGAACGTTTCTTGATGAGATAACGCACGACATTCCGAGTCAAAACTGGACGGAAAAGCAGTGGCGAAGGGAGTTTGAGCTCTACTCCAAAATCGGGCTCGATACGCTTATCATCATCCGGGCAGGCTATCGCAATAAGTGCATCTATCCCTCCAAAGTGATCGAAGGGCTACTGCCGATTTACGACGACATTGGCGAGATGTTCTACTCTCTGGCCGATGAGTTCGGTCTGAACCTCTACTTCGGCACCTATGATTCCGGCTTCTATTGGTGGCGGCGATCCTGGTGGAAGGAAGTTGAGATCAACAAGGCCTTCCTCGACGAGGCTTACGCTCGATACAGTCACCACAAGAGTTTTAAAGGTTGGTACCTCACCCACGAGACCGGAAAGAACGACGCCCACATCATCGATCTGTTCAACAACATCGGTGGGTACTGCAAGGAGCTTTCGAACCTCCCCGTCCTGATCTCGCCTTACCCCCAGGGAGCCAAGCAGATGGGCGAGAACGCGCTGACACTAGAGGAGTCTTTTGACCATTGGGAACGCGTGTTCGAGGCCACCAAGGGGTCCTTCGACATCTGCGCCTTCCAAGACGGACAGGTCCACTATGAAGAGCTTCCAAAGTTCATCGCCGGAATCGAAGAGCTTGGCAAGAAGTATGGCGTGACCATCTGGTCGAACCTGGAAACGTTTGATCGAGACATGCCGATCAAGTTCCCACCTGCCGACTGGCGCTATCTTCGGTTCAAGTTGGAATCGGCGATGCCACTTGCCGAGAAGATCATCACGTTCGAATTCCCTCACTTTGTTTCGCCGTTCAGTTGCTACGCGTCGGCTCACAACCTATTCGACCGGTACATGGACTACTCGCTCGCTCAGTGGGAACCAGCCCAGGTCCAGCACGTTCGTGAATGGGTTCGTGAAGAACGCCTGAAAGCTCTCTAGACCGAGTCGGCAGGGCGTTCGGGGCGTTCGCTATTTTCGAGAGCTGCCAGCATCGCGTGCCAAGAGAGTGACGCGCACTTTAAGCGAGAGGGCAGCCGATGAATTCCTGATAGGGGTTCAATCACCTCTTCGGGTGACACTTGCTTCTCGCCTCGAAAAACTGCGATCGCAGAACCCACCGCACTGCGCGCCTCCTCAACCGATTTCCCTTCAACGGTTTCGACGAGCATGGCTGCAGAGGCAAGGGAAATTGCGCAACCGTTGCCATCCACTTTTGCTTCTGTAACAATCCCACCTTCAACCCGAATCGTCACTACCGCTTGATCTCCGCACGAGGCAACCCGACCCTGCCCTCGTCCGGTTGCATCTTTGACCTGGCCCCGTCCATAAGTTGATCGGGCGTAATCAAGGATCAAGTCTTGGTAAAGGTCGAAAGAGGTCATTTCACAGCCTGAATTTTCTGAGGGCCTCCGAGACTCCCTGCACCAGCGCGCTCACCTCAGAAAGGGTGTTGTAGGGGGCAAACGAGGCACGGGTGGTTCCAACCAGCCCCAGCGTTGCCATCATCGGGTGGCAACAGTGCGCACCCGCTCGAACGGCGACGCCCTTTTGGTCGAGCCAACCCGCTATGTCGTGCGGATGAACCCCCGCAACGACGAAGGAAACGATGGGAGCCTTTCGACCGCATCCAAGAACCTTCACTCCCAAAAGCGATTCCAATCCGGCAGTGGCTTCCTCGGCAAGACGATGTTCGTGGGCGTGTAGGTCTGCTCGGCGATATTCGCGCAGGAAGTCGACAGCCGCTGCCCAGGCGACCGCACCTGCCGCATTTGGGGTCCCCGCTTCAAAGCGAGCGGGCACCTCTGCAAACTCGGTGGATTCAAACGTCACCGAAGAAATCATGTTTCCCCCGTAACGAAATGGGCTGATCTGCTCGAGTCGGTGGCGCTTCGCTACCAGAGCACCGATGCCCATTGGACCATACATCTTGTGGGCGCCCGTGGCGTAAAAGTCCGCGTTGAGGCTTGAAAGGTCTAACTCAACGTGGGCCGGGGCTTGCGCTCCGTCGACAACGGAGACAGCTCCGTTTTTTGAGATCACCTTACACAGATTTTGGATGTCCTGAATCGTCCCTAAGACGTTACAAACGTGTTTGAGACACACGATCTTCACGGGGGAGTTGGCACTAGACAACTCCTTGTCTAAGGCGGTTGGATCAACCAAACCCCAAGGATCGGTAGGCAGTTTTCGGAGCGTTGCTCGGCTCTTTCGTGCGACCTGTTGCCAGGTCACTAGGTTAGCGTGGTGCTCAAACGGCGATATCCAAATCTCGGAGCGATGATCGAGAATGGTTTGGGCGAATCCGTTGGCAACGATGTTCAGACTGTCAGTTGTTCCACTCGTGAACACTAACTCAGAGTCGCTCGGCATCCCGAAAAACTGAGCAATCGAAGTTCGTGCCGATTCAAATCGCTCTGAAGCTTCGTCGGCTAACCGGTAAAGCCCTCGATGCACGTTTGCATTCGTGTATGTGTAGAAATCGCGGGTGGCCTCGATGACCGCATCCGGACGATGAGTCGTGGCCGCATTGTCGAGATAGACGGCGGGAGCGTATGGCGCCTCGTTTCGGTGACAAGAGCGCAGTGCGGGAAATCTTCTTCGAAAACCGGCGACTCGAAATTCAGACATGTCGAACTCACCTTGAATATGCGGGAAAAAAGACTCCTCGCCCGTGGTTAGTTCGATGGACAAGAACCTACGCGCAGGTTCAAGGCGCTCGGAAGTGGTTGCTATAGTGAAAGAGCTGGAGCAGAGTCAAAACTCTGGAATCCAACCAAGATTTCGCTACGTTGGCGGAGGGGACAAAAGCCTTTCCGCGAGCGTTAGTGAACGCTCTAAGGCCCCCGCAGCCAAATTGGGATCCCGCGGGGGTCGCTTTTTTCTACTTTGACGCGGCTAGAACTTAGCGTCTAGCTCGATGGTGGTCGTTGCACCCTTGCCAAAACGACTGAATTTCACTCGTTTGGACTCACCCGGCTTGACCTTTTGGACCTCAGACGTGAGCTCGGCGATGGTGCTCACTTCCTTGTCACCGATCTTCTGAACAAGGTCGCCAGGCTTCATTCCTAGCTTTGCCGCTACCGAATCTGGTTGGACGCTCGTCACAACGACTCCGCGAATGTCCTTCGGGATCTCGTAAGCCTTTCGGATATCGTCCGTCGATTCGGCGATGCCTACTCCGAGTCGAGCGGGGCGCTCGCCAAGAGGTGGGACATCTCCTTCCATTCGAGAGTCGGAGTTTTCACGGGGCTTTTCGCCGAACCGCTTCATTTCATCGCGGAATTTCTCGAATTCGGGCACACCCTCGAACCGCTTCAGGAACTCTTCTCGGTCCTTGTTCGGCGTTTGCTTGGGAGCTTTTTCGGGCGCTTCAATTACGGGTGGGGCCACCAGCTTTGCGCTCACCGTCTTTCGCTCCGATCCCCGCAAGACTTCGACAGATACCGTCGCACCCGGTCGATGCTTCAGCATGCTGTTGCGCAGGTCGATCTGATTTCTGATCTGGTCCTGCTCGATCCGGATAACGACATCACCCTTCTCAATTCCGGCCTTAGCCGCAGCCGAACCGGGCTGGACTTCCTCCACGAGTGCTCCCCCAGAAATACCCTTCTCTTTGAGCTGATACTCCTTCAGATTCGTGGGGACGACTCCCAACAACGATCGGGTGAGCTTCCCGTCTTTAATCAGCAGTTCGGCGATGAGGCCGACTTGGTCGCTTGGGATCGCAAAACCAACACCGTTGCTCCCGCCTGTTGTCGAGAAGATCGCGGTGTTCATGCCGATCACCTGACCGTCGATGTTGACCAGCGGCCCACCGCTGTTCCCACGGTTGATCGCCGCATCGGTCTGAATCATGTCGGGGTAGTAGCGAGCCCCTTGCGGAAGATCCATATCGGGAACGGTGTTGGCTCGTCCAAGAGCGCTCACGTGCCCGATGGTCACCGAGTTCTCAAGACCGAACGGAGTCCCGAAGGCGATGGCAAACTGTCCGGGTCGAACCTTCTTACTCTCGGCTAGTTTCAGAGAGGGGAGATTGCTGGCGCTGATCTTTACGACGGCAATATCGGATTCAGGAGCGCGGATAACTTTGCCCTCGAATTCCCGACCGTCTTTCAGCACGACGGTCACCTTGTCGTAGCCACCCGCTACGTGGTCGTTGGTGATGATGTAGCCGTCGGCTCGATAGATGAACCCGGCACCGTCTCCGGCAACGGCTCCCATGCGGCGACCCAATTCGTCGCGCTGAGAGTTCGAGCTTGCTCGAATGTGCACCACCGCTGGGGCGACAAAGTCGGTCAAATTGGCGAACGCTTCGTCCAAAGACCGGATAGTGGCAAGATTCTCGGTGGTGGTTCCAGAGGCTTTTTGGAAGACCGCCTTGTCTTGGACTCCGGCAACGGCGGCCGGAGGTTGAACCCCTCCGTTCAGGAAGACCATCGAAACCGCACCGGTCGCAAAACCGAGGGTTAAGATTACGTAGGTGGCAACTGGTTTTCTCATAGCTCTGATTTCTGCCAAGCGCTTTACTTCTTTACGCTAAAAACGTTGAGTTCGCCGACATATTTTCCAAGAATCTTCAATTCTTGGCGTATGGTCTCGCGAGCCCATAGATTCGGAACGGTTGAGAACAGACTTGGAGTTCCCAAATTTCGTTGGTCGGGACCTAAGGGTCGAGCTTTGACGGAGGCTCGATCGCCTTCCCTACTGACCGGGCTGAGTGCGGGAAACAATAATGTCGTTCCAGCCGTTGGGGCCGGCTTCTCGAGCATAGGCAACGAACGCGTCCAGAAGCTTCTTGCGAACGCTCGCCCCAAGTTCGGAAACGAGCATGACTCGGATGCCTCGCTTTGTACCCGCGGTCCGGTTGTCCATCGAGGCCACCTTGTCATCCTCTTCAGATTGGCGCCATTGGTAAACCGTGGCTCGAACCAGACCATCGGTGATTCGAACCGCGACCGACGCAAGCTCCTCGGTTTCATTGACTTGGATGCTCTGAACTTTGAACCCCATCGGCAAGTTCTTTGGAACGATCGGGATGAACCCAACAAGTTTTTCGGCTTGCTTAGGATCTTTCAGATCGGCGGGGCGATCGTAGCGAAGCTCAGTGACGCCACCAATCTTTCGCATCCGAAAGATTTCCGAACTCATGGTGGGTGGGTACTGAATGTCCTTTGTTGTGAACTGCAGTTCCACCTTGTTTCCCCGGACGACCTCGTGGCGAAGGGGGTACGCGGTCTTTCCATCGAGATAGATGCGCCGTTCATCAAGCCAGCTTTCACGCGGCTTGGCAATGATGATGGTCGTCTCGCGACCCGCGATATCCGGCCCAGATTCCAGGCTCAGTTGGTAATTCTTGGCGGTGAGATTCACGCGGAACTCGATGTCGCCATCCGCCTTTTGCGGAGACTCCTGGTTGATCACCATGTTCTCGGCGGGGAGGTACATCATGGACCGCTCGCCGTCGTCAATCGACATCACGCCTTGACTGCGCAGGGGCCTGAGAATCTGGTGTCTGGTGCTTCCGGCACGAGAACGCTCAACCTTGACAAGTTGCATCTCGCCGACATTAGATGGATCTCGCTGTTCGATTAGCGCAATGATGTTGACGCCGAACGACCTTTGGAAGCTCTTTGCCAACAACTCCTTTGCCCGGTTATCTGAGCCCGTGGGTTGCACGAGCAAAGTGGCGAAGCAGAGGGTTGTCGCGAAAAGACTAACGCCTTCCATAAGCCGTAGCCGTTACAATGGGCGCGCCCGAAATAGCGTCACCATCAGAGACAAAGACGATATCGCTTCGAAGTCGCCTTTCTACCCCTTCTACAAACTGCCTTTCTTTGTCTCGCTCGATCTTCTGATTCATGGAGACGAACCCAAGAAGGGCGAGAGCACAGACAAGACCACCCGCCAAGACCAGGCGAGGAGACGGACGAGCCGCTTTCCGATCTTCGGCGTCCAGCGCAGAGAGGAGTCGAGCCTCAAGGCCATCCGGGAGCGGAGGTGTCTCTAGGGAATCCTGCACCAAGCTCCGAACGGTCCGTAAAGCTTCCAACTCGATACGGCACGCTTCACATTCGGCAAGGTGACTTCGGACAGCGAACATTTCGCGTCCTGTAAGTTCTGAGTCTACAAATGCCGACAGCTTGGTTTCGACGTTACGACAGGTCATCTTCGTACCTCCCGTAAAGTTCAGGCGCGTGAACTTTCAAATAGTTCCGCAACATCTTTCTACCGCGGTGAATTCGGGACCGAACTGTACCGACCGAAGTGTTCATGACAACGGCGACTTCGTCGTAGGCCATCCCCTCGAGATCGGCAAGGACCACTGCCTGTCGAAACTCTGGATTAAGGCGTGACAGACCTTTTTCAACGACATCTTCAAGGGCGCCATCGAGCATTTCTCGATCCGGAGTGGAGGTCTCGTCCGCGATTTCCCAATCGGACTTTCCGTCTTCGCCATGACCATCGAGCGAGACCGATTTGATGCGGTTCTTTCGACGAACAATGTCAATGTGGGCGTTCGACATGATGCGGAAAAGCCATGCCGTGAACGGCAGGTTTTCATCATATCGGTGGAAAAACTTGTAGGCTCGAACGTACGCCTCTTGCATCAAGTCTTCGGCGTCGTGAGCGTTTCCACAGAGTCGAAAGGCGTAGCCGTACGCTTGGCGCTGACTTTGGCGCAACAAGCTTTCAAAGGCCGCTCGGTCCTTTTCTGCGGTTCTGGTTTTTGTGAGACTAAAAAGCATCGCAACCTGCTTGGAGTTCTTGCCTACCTTACGAGTTCACAAGTTGAAATCGTTCCCACAAGTTCCTGTTTCCAGTATGTCGGGAATGTTGCGCACGCGCAACCAGAAGGACGTTTGCCCTAGAAGGGTTCGGTTCCTCGGCGTTTGGCGAGGAACCGAACCCTTGATTGATTTAACCGACGCTACCTTCGAGACTGACGCCGAGGAGCTTTTGGGCTTCGACGGCGAACTCCATCGGAAGTTCTCGGAACACGTCTTTGCAGAAGCCGGAGACGATCATGTTCACCGCGTCCTCAGTGGGAATCCCACGTTGGTTGCAGTAGAAGATTTGATCTTCGCCGATCTTGCTGGTCGATGCCTCGTGCTCAACGGTCGCGGTGGGGTTCTTTACCTCGATGTACGGGAAGGTGTGCGCTCCGCATCGATCGCCCATGAGCATAGAGTCGCACTGCGAATAGTTTCGCGCGCCTTCTGCACCGGGATTGATCTTGACCAGTCCGCGATAGGTGTTTTGACCGTTGCCCGCAGAGATGCCCTTCGAGACGATCGTCGACTTGGTTCGCTTGCCGATGTGGATCATCTTAGTGCCCGTATCGGCCTGTTGCTTGCCTGCGGTAAGCGCCACGCTGTAGAACTCGCCGATGGAATCATCGCCCTGGAGGATGACTGAGGGGTACTTCCAAGTGATCGCCGAACCGGTCTCGACCTGCGTCCAAGTGATCTTCGATCGCTTGCCCATGCATCGACCGCGCTTGGTCACGAAGTTGAAAATGCCACCCTTGCCCGTCTTGGGATCGCCGGGATACCAGTTTTGTACCGTGGAGTACTTGATCACCGCGTCGTCGCCGGCCGCAACAAGTTCCACAACCGCCGCATGCAGCTGGTTTTCGTCTCTCTTGGGAGCGGTGCAACCTTCTAGGTAGCTCACGTATCCGCCTTCTTCAACAATGATCAGCGTTCGCTCGAACTGACCCGTGTTTTGGGCGTTGATTCGGAAGTACGTCGAAAGCTCCATGGGGCATCGGACACCCTTCGGGATGTACACGAACGACCCATCCGAGAACACCGCCGAGTTCAGCGTCGCGTAGTAGTTGTCGCTGTAGGGAATCACCGAGCCGAGGTGCTTTTGGATGAGCTCGGGGAACTCATGCACGGCCTCGGAGATCGACGAGAAGATGATGCCCAGTTCGCGCAGCTTCTCTTTGAACGTGGTAACAACCGAAACGCTGTCGAAAACGGCGTCTACTGCTACACCGGAGAGCGGAATGTTTCGAGCATCAGCGGCAGACGGGGCGGCGCCCTTAACATTGAGGAGGACCTTTTGCTCGTCGATCGGGATTCCGAGCTTTTCAAAGGTTCGCAGGAGCTCTGGATCGGCTTCGTCCAGACTATTCAACTGAGGGAGCGACTTCGGAGCGGAGTAGTAGGCGATCGACTGAAGATCGGTCGCTTCATAAGCTACGTTCGGCCACTTGGGCGGCTTCATCTTTTGAAGATGTGCGTAAGCCTTGAGTCGCCAATCCAAAAGCCATTGCGGCTCGTTCTTCTTCGCACTCAGTCGCCGAATGACGTCTTCGTTGAGACCTGGCTCAAACTGATCGGCTTCGAGATCGGTCGCCCAACCGTGTTCGTAGTCTCGATTGGCAAATTGCTCCAACAGGGCTGTGGATTCGTCCAGAACCTTTTCGCTCATATTCTTTTCCGTGAAAGACCCTCCCGGCAGCACCGGCTACGTCTCTCACCCTCTTCTACGATCCGTGACGGACCGTATCATCCCATTGTGGATGAATCTTGACAAAAATGGAAAGGTTCCCAGAAGAGCGGTCGAGGGTTACTTCAGGAATCGGTTGAGAGTGGTTCTCAGCTCTTTAACCCGATCTTCCTGTGACTCGAATTCGGTGTGTTCACACCCGTAGACGCAATCCTCGATGTGGGAGGTGAGCATGAGAAGCCCAAATTGATCGAGTGCCGAACGAAGGGCGGACACTTGGGTGAGGATATCTACGCAATATCTCTCGTCGTCGATCATTTTTTGGATGCCCGAGACTTGCCCTTGGATCCTAGCCAGACGCTTTTTAGCGTCGTCATAAACTTCCGCCTTCATTTCAGTTGCTGCCATGCTACCGTCTCCCGGTTTCTACGTCCAGAGAACGGCGATGAAAGCAATTTTACAAACCTGTTAGAAATACGGAAACTAATACCCCTATAGGGTAGTAGCATATACCGAAGGGGGGTAGCCTATATGAGTATGCGCAAGTTTCGTGCCGGCTTCACGTTGATCGAACTGCTGGTCGTGATCGCGATCATCGCCATCCTGGCCGCCATCCTCTTTCCAGTTTTCGCTCAGGCGAAAGAGGCGGCGAAGAAAACTCAGTGCGGAAGCAACATGCGTCAGCTATCGATCGG
>CAZAVC010000031.1:0-11377 GCA_964488265.1 uncultured Fimbriimonas sp. | reverse complement strand
GGAGATGAAAGGAAGAAATCAAGCCGAAACTTTCAGTGGCACTTGAGCGTTCTATACTCATGTAATTGAGCGTGCTACGGTTATGGCTAAGGACTACTATTCCATCCTCGGCGTCCCCAGAAAGGCGGATGAGAAAGAGATTAAATCGGCTTATCGGAAACTAGCCCGTAAGTATCACCCGGACGTCAATCCGAACGACAAAACTGCGGAAGCCAAGTTCAAAGAAGTGAGCGAGGCCTACGAGATACTTGGCGATTCTGAAAAGAGGGCTCTCTACGATCAATATGGTGAGAACTGGGAGGCGGCAAAGAATTTCCAAGGGGGACACTTCCAAGGAGGCGACTTCGGAGATTTTCGAGTTGGAGGGGGCGGAGGTTTTGAGCAAATCTTCGAACAGTTCTTTGGTGGCCGTGCTAGCGGTGGAGGGTTCCGCGTTCAAGACCTGGACGCTGCCCAACCGAGAGACGTCACCCAAACGGTGGAACTCTCGCTCGAAGAGATTGATGCCGGCACAACCCGCACATTGACCTACCAGACCATGGATGCGCAGATGACCCGAGGCAATATCTCATCTGTCCCAACAACCAAAAGGGTCGAAGTAAAGATTCCTGCGGGCATTCAGGATGGGAAAAAACTTCGTGTTCCCGGCAAGGGTGCGGCGGGTGCTAACGGAAAAGCCGGCGATCTTTACGTTCAAGTGAAGTGGGCAAAGCACCCCCAATTCCACGAGAATGGAGACCAGCTGGAAGTCGAGGTACCGGTTTCGTTCGTGACGGCCGCGCTGGGCGGAGAAATCCGAGTGCCAACCTTACGAAGCAGGCTCGCCATGAAGATTCCTGCGGGCACCCAAAGCGGCCAGACCTTCCGGCTATCGGGTCAAGGAATCTCACGGCTGGGTGGGCAACGTTCTGACCTTCTTGCCAAGATCAAAATCACGGTTCCCAAAACCCTGAGTCCTGATCAAAGGGCGCACTTAGAAGCCTTGGCCGCATTGGAGCTATCTGGATGAGAAACGAACAGCAAGGCGTGTACATGATCGGTGTCGCGGCTCAACTTTGCGGCGTCCATCCCCAAACCCTTCGTCAGTACGAGCGCCTTGGCCTTGTGGTGCCTTCCAGGGTAGGGGCGAAGAATCGCCTCTATTCGGAGTGGGATATTCAACGTGTACGTCGTATTCAGCGCCTGACGCAAGAACTCGGGGTCAATCTTGCCGGAGTCGAGATCATTCTGAAGTTGCTCGACGACATGGAAGACATGCGCCGCGATTTCGAAACGCAAATGACCGACTACGTTGCGGAAGCGGAACGGCGACTCCAGTCGATGTTTGTGAATTCAAACATGCCGATCAGACGGGATGAATCCCTGCTCCCCATTCCAAACCTAAAGGTTCGACCCAAAACCGACCTCTAACCTAGCGATTAAATCAATAACGCTCCAATTACAAAAAAGGGCCGGAAGACATTCTTCCGACCCTTTCGCTTTTTTGGACTGACTAGTCCCTTAGATTTCTTCTTCGCCGAAGTCAGCGTCCAGATCGACCTCGTTAGAGGCCATGTCCGCCAAGGACGGGAAGTCTAGATCGTCTAAGTCTCCATCCAGGTCCATATCGTCTGCTTCCACAAGCGCGGTGAGAGACTGCTCCATCCAAGCGGATCGCTGAGCGTCCACCTGAATTTCTCGATACTGCTTCACACCCGTACCAGCCGGGATGAGTCGACCGAGAATGACGTTCTCCTTCAGGCCGGCAAGAATGTCCTTCTTTCCTCGAACGGCTGCATCCGTAAGGACGCGGGTCGTCTTTTGGAACGAAGCTGCCGAAAGGAACGAGTCCGTGGCAAGCGATGCTTCGGTGATACCAAGAAGAATCCACGTTCCGGTGGCTTCTTTCGGATCACGCTCAACATTCTCACCCGTGACCGGATCGACGTACTTGATCTTCTTACCTGCACGCAGAGCTTCCTTAACTTGCTCGTTAGCGCGTTGGAAGGTGAATCGGTCGACGATTTGTCCTGGCAAGAACGGCGTGTCGCCCGGTTCCTTCACCTGTCGCTTTCGCAGCATCTGGCGAATAATCACTTCGATGTGCTTGTCGTTGATGTCAACGCCTTGCGATTTGTAAACGCTTTGCAGGTTTTCGATGAAGTAGTCGTTAACAGCGGCTGCACCGGCAAGCTCGAGAACCTCGTGCGGATCTCGAGGACCTTCCGTGAGCGGGTCTCCCTTGATGACCTTTCCATCAACCTTCACCGGCAAGTTACCGAGCGGCGGGACGAGGATCGGGTACAGCACTCGAACCGTCTCGATTTCAGCCTTTCGAAGGGCTGCGATCGTTGCGGCAGTGAGCTTTTGCCCAACCGTCTTTTGAAGCGCGGCATCGTACTCTCCGTTACCGTTCTTCGCCCACGACTGGTGGTCGCTGATGTACGCGTCCTTAAGCGGGGCCGTTGCCTGAACTTCCGCTTCGACAACCACGAATCGGCCAAAGCTCGATTCACGGATGTCCTTCACGATTCCGCTTACCGGACAAATAATCGCCTTACCACGAGGTTGTCGTCGCGCTTCGAAGATTTCTTCGACACGGACGATACCGCTGGATTCACCCGTCCAAGAATAGAAGAACGTCTTTCGTGAACGCTCCCAGAGCTTTCGCGAGTCGTTATCCAACTTCTCAGCCGCCTTGATGGAGGCCTTGGTGATTCGGTCGGACTTCTTCTTGGTCGGCACAACAGGCTCGATCTCTTCGTTGATCGTCAACGGAGCGATTTCTCGGTTGTTGAACAACGACTTGATGATCGTCTCTTGCGTTTCAATCAACTTCGTCGGATCGAACGCCTTGAGGTCGGTGTCCGTTGCGGCGGCAAAGTCTTCCATGAACTGACGGATGAACTTACCGGTCTTATACTGGTTCGTACGAGCGATCGTAGCCGAACCTGCAACACCTCCAGTGTGGAACGTACGCATCGTAAGCTGCGTTCCAGGTTCACCGATCGACTGCGCAGCGATGATTCCGACCGCAACGCCCACTTCAACGAGTCGTCCAGAGGACATGTCGAATCCGTAGCACTTGGCGCAGATCCCTTGCTCAAGTTCGCAGGTCAGCGGCGATCGAACGAAGACACAGAGTTGACCGTGCTCGTTGACGTCAAAGCCGAATTCCTTATAACGGGCATGGATGACTTCCTTCTCCGCGTCGGATAGGTTTGCAACCTCTGCGTAAAAACGCTTTTCAACTTCGTTGATTCGCTTTGCGCGATCCTTCGAAATCGGCTCCTGATAGGTCGTCAGGAATTCACCCGTGTCTGGATCGGTGATGACCTTGAGGGCAACTCGACCCACGACTCGATCCGTGATCGGCTCGATCGGCTCGCCTTGGCTAACCACTCGGTGCGCAAGAACGCCTTCGGTGGTGCCGCAGTCTTCCGACTTCACGATGACATCTTGAGCGACGTCGCAAAGACGTCGGGTCAAGTAACCCGCGTCCGCAGTACGGAGAGCGGTGTCTGCCAGACCCTTACGGGCACCGTGGGTGGTCACGAAGTATTCCAACATCGTTAGACCCTTGTGGAACGAGCTCTTAACCGGAAGTTCGTAGATCGTTTCGTTGAACTGGTTAAGCATCAAGCCACGCATTCCAGACAGCTGTGCAAGCTGCTTAATGGAACCACGCGCACCGGAAACGGTGGTGATGCTGAGCGGGTTGAACTGCTTGAGACCAAGCATGATTTCTTCACCCACGCGGTTATAGGTTTCTTGCCACAGACGGGTAAGGCTCTGCTGCATTTCGTTAAACGCAAGCATTCCTCGTCGGTACTGAGCAAGGATCTTGTTGGACTGGTCGTCCGCTTCCTTGATCAATTCCTCTCGTCGCTCAGGCGGGTCCATGTCCGTGATTGCAACGGTGAGACCGTATCGAGTTGCCCAGCGGAAGCCGAGGTCCTTGATATCGTCCAAGAACTTGATCGTTGCACCCACACCGGATCGGCGGTGAACGGTGAGAATGATCTCCGACAGGGCCTTCTTGCCCAACTCAAGGTTGAGGGTTTCGTCGGCGTGTCGCAGCGGATAAGGCAGGATCTCGTGGAAATACAACTGACCCGGCGTTGCCGTTCGGATCACTTCTTCGTATTCCATTGCCAGCGGCTTCAGTTCTTCGAACTCGTTGCCGTCTTCATCAACCGTCTTGACCTTTTCGTACTCTTGGCCGGTTGCTTGGTCGCGGAATGCAACCTCAGCGTCCGGGCGGAAGATCGGGCGTCGAAGGCGAACGTGGACGAGCTCGTTCAAGTGAAGTCGCTCAGCGATTCCTGGGCTCTCGAAGTTGAAGAACACCTCGGAAGCGTTGCCAAAGATTCGCGGATGCGGATTGTTGGCTTGATCTTCCTTGTGCTTGACTACCGCCTCTTCCAGTCGAGCTCGACCTTCCTTAGAAATGAAGGTGAGCGCATAGTTACCAAGAACGATGTCTTGCACCGGCGCACAGGTCGGGCGACCATCTGCAGGCGAGAACAGGTTCTGGGTGGAGAGCATGAGAACTCGGGCTTCCGACTGAGCTTCCGAAGAGAGCGGTACGTGAACCGCCATCTGGTCGCCGTCGAAGTCCGCGTTATACATCGCACAAACGAGCGGGTGAATCTGCAGCGCCTTACCGTCTACGAGGATCGGCTCGAACGCCTGGATACCGAGTCGGTGCAGGGTAGGTGCACGGTTCAGAAGAACCGGGTGCTCCTTGATGACCTCTTCAAGACCGTCCCATACCGCCGGGTGCATTCGGTCGATCATGCGCTTGGCAGTCTTGATGTTCTGCGTGATGCGCTTCTCAACCAGCGTCTTCATGACAAACGGCTTGAACAGCTCGAGTGCCATCTCCTTCGGAATACCGCATTGGTGCAGCTTAAGGTGCGGACCAACAACAATAACCGAACGACCGGAGTAGTCGACCCGCTTACCAAGAAGGTTCTTTCGGAATCGGCCTTCCTTACCCTTCAGCATGTCCGAAAGGGACTTGAGCGGGCGGCTGTTCGAACCAACGACCGGACGAGCACGGCGACCATTATCGATCAACGCGTCAACGGCTTCTTGAAGAAGTCGCTTTTCGTGGTTGATGATCGACTCCGGAGCGTGGATCTCGATGATCTTCTTCAACCGGTTGTTTCGGTTGATGATTCGTCGGTAAAGATCGTTAAGGTCGGAGGTCGCAAATCGACCACCGTCCAGCTGGACCATCGGGCGAAGCTCGGGCGAGATGACCGGGATCACGTCCAGGATCATCCACTCGGGGCGAGATCGGCTGGAAATGAGAGCCTCAGTAACCTCAAGCCGCTTGATCGCACGCGCTCGCTTTTGCGAGGTGGTCATCACGATCTCTTGTCGCATTCGGCGAGCAAGGGCTTCGAGGTCGACACGAAGAAGAAGTTCCTTGATCGCTTCAGCGCCAATGTTGGCCCGAACGAGCGGTCGAAGGTCCTCGTTCATGCGCATTCCAACGCTGTCTAGCAGCTTGGAAACGGCTCGATACTTGTCCTCGTCGATGAGCTGATCTTTCTCGAGTTTGCCAAGGATCTCAACCGCAAGGTCGAGGTCCTTAAGCCGATCGTCCATGTCGCGATATTCGGCCTTGATTCGATCGTTAACGGCCTTGGCTCGCTCTCGAACGTAAGTCTCGTCGTACTCGTCGCGGTTGGACTTGAAGTCTTCAGCAAGTCGATTGAAGGATTCTTCCTCGAGTTCGCGCATCGCGCCCTGGAGGTATCGCTTCTCAACTTCCACCGCGTCTCGAATCGCGGGAAGCTTCTCTTGAATCTTCTCTTGATCGATGTCGATGATGATGAAGCTGGCAAAGTAGATGACCTTCTCAAGGAGTCGTGGAGAAATGTCCAGAACCAGCGAGAGGGGCGACGGAACACCCTTTAGGTACCAGATGTGGCAAACCGGAGCGGCCAGGTCAACGTGACCCATGCGCTCACGGCGCACTTTGCTTCGAGTGACCTCGACGCCACATCGCTCACAGACGATGCCCTTGTACTTGATCTTCTTGTAGCGTCCACAGGAGCATTCCCAGTCCTTTACCGGACCAAAAATGCGCTCGCAGAACAGACCATCGCGCTCTGGCTTGAAGGTTCGATAGTTAATCGTCTCCGGTTTCTTTACTTCCCCGTGGGACCAACCACCGATCTCTTCCGAGCTTGCGATTCCAATCTTAATTTTGTCGAACAGGCTTGCGTCTGCCATGTATCTCCTTGTTGCTTTCCTTGTGAAACTGTTTTGGTTGGTTCTGCCTTCTCAGCTAGTGCCGAGAAGGCAGAAGGGGATTAGTTGAAGAATCCGACGGATCGTGCGAGTCGCATATCATCGCCGCCACCGAGTTCATCCAGATCTCGGAGAGGCAATTCCTTGCCCTTTGCGTCTTCTACAGCGACCTTGAGGCCGAGCGAACGGAGCTCATTCACCAGAATCTTGAACGACTCCGGAATTCCTGGCTCGGCAATGTTCTCGCCCTTCACGATGCTCTCGTAGGCTCGAACACGACCCATAACGTCGTCGGACTTGATGGTCAAAAGCTCCTGAAGCGTGTAGGCAGCACCGTATGCTTCCAGTGCCCACACTTCCATTTCACCAAATCGCTGACCACCAAACTGCGCCTTACCACCCAACGGCTGTTGAGTAACGAGCGAGTACGGTCCAATCGATCGAGCGTGGATCTTCTCATCGACCAAGTGCTCAAGCTTGAGCATGTAGATGACTCCGACGGTGATCGGGTTCGGAACCTTGTCACCGGTCAGACCATCTCGCACCAAAGACTTACAGGTGTTTGGATCGATGCCTGCTCGCTCGAACGTGTTCTTTCGAATTCTCTCAAGAAGATCGGCGTAGTGGGCATCGGGCGCGGCAAACGCTGCTTCCTCAGACTCGCCATCAATTTCTTCTGGCGTCCACTCTTCAAGGTCAACTTCCGAGAGCTCGGCAACGGTCTTCACCGGTGCTGCGTTCAGAATTCGGCTCACCCGTTCCAGACCATTTTCGCCAAGGGTTCGAAGCTTAGCCTCGACCTTGCCCATCATATCGGCAAGCGAATCTTCCTTCGTGAAGTTGATCGGCAAGAACAGTTCGGTCTTGATGTAAGCACCCAAGACTTGGCGTCGCAGGTGCTCTGCAAGTCGCTCCATCTCAACAAGAACTTCATGCTCGGACGCACCCTCGAAAGCGGGACACTTGTATTCGACACCGAGGTGTCGACCAACGTAGCCAAGGTGGGTCTCAAGGATCTGACCGATGTTCATCCGGCTAGGTACACCCAGCGGGTTCAGAACGATGTCGACCGGGGTTCCGTCCGCAAGGAACGGCATGTCCTCAACCGGAAGTACCTTGGAGATAACTCCCTTGTTTCCGTGGCGTCCGGCCATCTTGTCTCCAACCATCAGCTTTCGCTTTTGGGCAACGTAAACCTGGACGGTCATGTTGGTGCCCGCCGGCAGTTCGTCACCAGGGATTTGGAGCAACGGCTCGTCCGTTCGGTCGCAGATCAGACGATCGCGCTTCTTGGATTCCTTGTAGACGTAGTTGATCGATGGCGAAAGGTACTTGTATCGACTGAAGACCTTGACGTCAACGACCGTTCCCTTTTCACCGTGCGGCAAGCGGAGCGATACGTCGCGAGTCTCTTCTGCCTTCTTTCCGAAGATGGCGATGATGAGCCGCTCTTCAGCGGTCATTTCGACCTGACCCTTAGGCGCAACCTTTCCGACGAGGATATCCTCAGGTCGGACTTCGGCTCCGACTCTGATGATTCCGTTCTCGTCGAGGTCCTTCAGGGCGTCCTCGCCGACGTTTGGAATGTCTCGGGTGACTTCTTCCGGTCCAAGCTTCGTGTCGACTGCTTCCGTCTCGTATCGCTCGATGTGGATAGACGTGTAAACGTCATCCTTCACCATGCGCTCGCTGATCAAAATAGCGTCTTCGTAGTTGTAACCGTTCCACGGCATAAACGCGACAAGCACGTTCTTACCAAGTGCCAGCTCGGCGTTATCAACGCACGGACCGTCGGCTAGTGCGTCGCCCTTGACGACGTACTGACCAAGATCGATGACTGGGCGCTGCGTGAAACAAGTCGACTTGTTGCTCTGCACCAGGTGCATGAGCGGATACACGTCGAGAGTTCCATCATCCTTTCGGACACGAATCTCTTCAGCAGTTACGTACTCGACCGTACCGTTCGCTCGTGCAACAACCGCCGCACCAGAGTCAACAGCGGCGACTCGCTCATACCCCGTTCCAACAAGCGGCTTGTCGGATCGAAGACAAGGAACAGCCTGGCGTTGCATGTTGGCACCCATCAGTGCACGGTTCGCGTCGTCGTTCTCAAGGAACGGAATCAACGCGGTAGCAACAGAGATGATCTGCACCGGAGCAACGTCCATGTACTTGATCTGGCCACGAGGCACCGTCGGATAGCTTGCGCCTTGAACGTCACCACCCGCACAACGAACCTGAACTCGTTCCGTCGTGATGAAGCCGGTCTCGTCTGTCGTAACGTCCGCCGGAGCAACGAGAATTCCCGATTCCTCTTGAGCGGTTAGGTAGACGATATCATCCGATACGTAACCGTCCTTCACGAATCGATACGGCGTCATGATGAAGCCGAACTCATCAACGCGTGCGTGAGTCGTCAACTGCGAGATAAGACCGATGTTCGGACCTTCTGGCGTTTCAATCGGACAAATCCGACCGTAGTGGGATCGGTGGACGTCGCGGACTTCCAGCTTGGCGCTGTTTCGCTGAAGACCACCAGGTCCAAGAGACGAAAGTCGTCGCTTGTTCGTGATCTCAGAAAGCGGATTCGTTTGATCCATGAACGTCGACAGCTGGTTGCTGCTGAAGAAGCTCTTGATGGACGCACTGATCGGCTTAACCGAGAGAATGATGCCCGGCAACAGGTTCTCTTGATCGCTGGACGTCATTCGCTCCCGAGCGACCTTCTCCATACGAACAAAACCGAGTCGCAACTGGGACTGGAGCAACTCTCCGACCGAACGAACGCGCTTGTTCTTAAGGTCGTCGATGTCATCTCGCTCCGATTCTCGTTCGAGATACGGTCGCATGGCGATCATCATTTGAGCAAGATCCTCGGCGGTCAAGTTTCGAACGCGCAAAGGAATATCGACGCCAAGCTTGTGGTTCAGGAATCGCCGGCCGACCTTTCCAAGGTCATATCGACGAGTATCAAAGAAGAGACCGTAAACGAGCTGCTTGGCAGCATCTTCATTTGCCGCCTCGCCCGGTCGCATTCGCTTGTAGATGTCGAGAAGAGCTTCACGAGCGTTGTTGGTCGGGTCTGCCTCAAGCGTTGCCTCAACGAGCGGCGGCACGTCTCGGACCGTGACCACTCCAAGGGCCATCGACTCGATCTTCTTCGCCGTCTCTCGCTCAATCTTGGAACCGGCTGAAATCACCAACTCGTCGCCATCCTTGATATCTTCAAGGACTCGCTTGCCGACCAAATCGTCTGCGGTCGGATTCTCTAGCGTAACGATCTTGGACAGGGCGGTGATGATCTCTTCGTTCGTGCTCAGCGGGGTCGCGCAGAGAACGGAGAGTTCCTTTTGCTCGGGAGCCAACCGATTGACGAATTCAGCCGTGATGACGGTATTGACATCAACGATAACTTCGCCCGTCGACTGGTCGATAACCTTTTCAACCGTCTTCTTACCAACGGCGTCGATCAACTTTCGGGGCACTGCGCCACGACCGTCTGTCTTGACGTTGCCGCGCTCGTCAACCATGTAAAAGGCATAGAGAGCCTTCACAAGCTGAGTGATGGGGAGCTTCTTGGTTTGGCTGATTTGCGTTCGAACAACCAAATTCGAGTCGGACTCAACTTCCAGCCAGGGCCCCTCGTTCGGGATGACTCGCGCCGAAACGATGACTTGCATCGAAGAGTCAACACCCTCTTCGAAGTAAAGACCCGGAGATCGGCTCAACTGCGAAACGATAACTCGCTCTCGCCCGTTGATGATGAAAGTTCCTTTGTCCGTCATCAAGGGCAAGTCGCCCAGATAGACCTCAGACTCGATAACCTCTCGATCCTTGCCACCAAATCGAACGATCGCCTTGATCGGCGCCTCGAACGTCATGTCTCGATCGCGACACTCCTGAAGGGAATACTTCGGCTCGCCGAGCGAGAAGTTCACCAACTCGATGAAGTTGGTTTGCGTGAAGTCGTAGATTGGACTGAAGGTGGTAAAGAGCTCGGGAAGACCCTCTTCGAGAAACCAGCGGTAGGAGTTGAGTTGGAGTTCGATTAGGTTGGGAACTTCGAGATATCGACCGATTCGCTTAGCAGACGCCTGGATAACTCTCATTAATGCTCCGGAAGGGATACGTTGCGGAACATTCACCATACCCACACATGGCGCAAAAGGGCAACATTATAGGACAAGTGTTTTAAAAAAGTCCCGGTTTGATAACCAGACTTGCCCTTTTTTAGCATTTTCTCGTCAACCGAACCTGGCCGACGAGATTTATCTACGATCCGAGGCGGTTTTGAAGGTCTCGGGTCGAGGATTCCAAGACGGTTTGCGAGGCGTTCATTTCAATGGATCGCACCGAACTTCGTAGGTCATCAAGGGCGATCGTTTGCTGTGCCACTAGGTCACGAAGCTGATTCAATTCGTTTCGCATCCGGTGGGTTTCCTCTACATTCACGCCCTGCGACCCATGGAGTAACTCCGCCATTCTCTGCTGGTGCTTCGTCAGCACGGCAACAATTGGAATGCACAGAGCGATCACCGGTATGAAAACGGCAATCATCTCTGGGCCAATTTCAGCAAGAAGAGAATTCAAGTTCATGGCGTTTCTCGAAGAGTTTACAAGTAGGCCCGGTAGAAAGATTCAGCTTTTTACGCTTCGCTTCAATTTATTGAAAGGCAGTGACGGCTTCCCGAACGGTTAATCGACTTTCGTAAATGGCCTTTCCAATGATCGCACCTTCCACGGGTGGGTCGATAGCATTGATTGCAGACAAGTCTTGCATCGTTCCCACTCCCCCACTTGCCACAACTCCTAGGCCGGATATCGTAGTGAAGCGCTGGAGAAACTCTAGGTTCGGACCCGTGAGTGTCCCGTCGGTGGCGATATCGGTCGCGATTACGGTCCGGCACCCCTCGTCAAAAATCTGCTGAGCAAACTCAAAGGCGTCGATGGTTGACTCCTCTTCCCAGCCCTCCACTGCAACCTTTCCATTGCGAGCATCGATGCCCGCGACAACACGGTCGCCAAAAAGGCGAAACGCTTCTTGCCGCAGGGCAGGATTTCTAACCAACGCCGTCCCGAGAATGGCTCGGTGAACGCCTAAATGAAGCACCGTTTCAATGTCTTGAAGAGT
>CAZAVC010000030.1:0-11395 GCA_964488265.1 uncultured Fimbriimonas sp. | reverse complement strand
GTAACCTAGGTTACATTATGTAGACAAAACTCCAAATTCGTTAGAGATTCTTTTAAGAGGTTCACAGAAAGTGGCAAACTGAAGCTGATATGTACGTGCCCAACTATGTGCCCGAGCCTCTTGAGGTTCCAGGGAACATCACGTTGGAGAAGTATGGGCACCGCGTGCGCTTCATTCGAAAAGTGGTGCTTTGGCACTCGGTCTCCATTGCCGTTCTCACCATCTGGACGGTGATGGCGCCCAAGACGGGATCGGCGGGCATCTGGGGTGTTTGTCTGGTGGCAGCAATCCTTGCCGCAGACTTTGCTCGAATAGCGCTTCGAGGCGGTGACGCGGAATGGTGGGTATCGGCGGGATTCTTGCTACCAATTTTGGGTTTCCTTGGGTTGCTCCTGAACCATTGGATCGCGGTGGGCTTCCCGGCCTGGGCAAGCGTGATCGGTTGTCTTTGCCTAATGATCTACACCTTGGCTGCCGGGAGAGATTTCAGTTTTCCGGGTTCCTTCGCCCTGTGCTGGCCAATCTCCTCGCTCCTGGTCTACTTGGCGGGTAGGTCTTTGGAAATGACAGGATGGGGCATGGCCGGCGCACTACTGTTGAATTCGGTGACCCTCGGTTACGTCATTTTTGACCTCGCGAGTCTGCTTCCGAGGCGACGCCGGAACGAAGTTGCCGGAGCCGTCGCCGACCTCTACCGCGATGTGTTTAACGTTTTCGGGTACGTCCCTCGGGTGATTGTTCACTGGAGAAAGCACCGCATTCTCGACGACCTACCCTTTGAACTTAAGATTCGCTTGGACGAATTGAAAACTCTCGCCGACGATTTGGGCCTGAGGTTGCCCGATTCTGATGCACCGAACCAGCGAAAGCCTTAGCATGGGTTCACCCCTAAAGAGTCATCGGGTTGGCAGGTAGCATTTGGTGGCCCGTATGAGCCTTGTCCGCGTTGTTTGCTATGTGAAGCCTCACCGAATTGAAGCGGTGAAGTCGGCTATCGCTCCGCTTGGAGCGGGGGGAATGACCGTAACCGATGTTCGCGGGACCGGAAACAACCCGAGCGTAGGTGGTTCGGCGACCCTTCCAGGGCTGATGACGATCCCGATTCGATCCAAGATCGAAGTGGTTTGCGGGATCGATCTTCAAGAACAGATTGTGGCGGCGATCCTGGAGACCGCTCAGACCGGTGAACCGGACGACGGCAAGATCTTCATTGAGCCAGTCGTTGAAACGATTCGCGTTCGCACAGGCGAACGCGGCGTCTGATAGCCCTCTATTTGAACTTTTTCAGCAGGGTTGCGATAAGGCGAACCGCTCATTCGGCGAATCCGTCATACTGAGAGCGATTCCATTGCTTAAGGCTTTCTTAGGTACGTTTGGGGTTGCGAAGCGGCGATGAATACGATTGCGATTGCGGCGGCTCTTTTGGCCATGCACAATGCCCGACCCGAGAAGTTCGCGGTCGATGTTTATTTGACCAACGGCTCCGACCGTGTGAAGGTTTCGGCAGGAGACTCCCTCTCCGGCGAAAAGACTTTCCGCGTGATCAGTCAGCCCAAAAGCCCGGTCACGGGTGTTGAGTTCTACGTTGGCGACGATCTGCGAGACAAGGACGAGAGCACTCCGTACGAGTTCAAGATCGACACATTGAACGAAGAAGAAGGCGACGTGAAGATGACCTTCAAGGTCTTCACGACGAACGGAGACACCGGAGAAGCTTCGTTTGTTCTCAAGATTGATAACGGTCTTTCCAAAGGCGCGGCCTTCCACGTAGAGGCAGGGAATGCGTTCTTGGGCGAAGGCAAGTTGGAAGATGCCATTCAATCGGGCCGAATCGCCCTGAAGGCGGATCCTAACTCGGTGGGTGCGCGCATTCTTCTCGCACGCACGTTCTTCAACCAACGCCAGTTCGACAAAGCTCAGAAGTTTGCCGAGGACGCTCTTGGAATCGATAAGAACAACCTGGAAGCGCTCGCAGTACTAAGCAGCGTCAAGGTTCAGCAAGCGTTTACGGTTGTGAATCGACCGGGGACAGATCGCGTAGAGTCGATCAACCTGATGAAATCGGCCCTAGAAGGCGCCATCGACTCTCGCCGCAAAGTGATCGATGCTCAAGTCGCGAAGACGGGCGAGCCCACGGACGCCAACCTGGTTGCTTTTGCTGACACCTGCTTTGTTGCTCAGGAGTACAACCGAGCCATCAACGCTCTGCGAAAGCCGGTGAGTTCGCAGCTCGACAAGCCCGAGTTGCTCAACCGATTTGTTTACGCGCTCCTTCGAGACAACCGACTTCAAGAAGCGGTGAACACTCTGAAGACGGCGAAGAAGCTCGGCAAGTTCGACGCGTACACCTACGCGCTCGAAGCCATCGCCATGGCCGATTCCAACCTGGATACGCTCGCGGATGATGCAGTTCGAGAGGCTTTGCTGACCGATCCGGAGAGCCTCGGCGTCAAGTCGGCTCAGGCGTACATCGCCCTGAAGCGAAACAACACGAAGGTGTTTGGAGAGGTCACTCGAGCCCTGAGTAAGGATTCGGCTCGCCGACCCGAAACGTTCTACTTCCTTAGTGCACTCGCCAACCGGACCAACGACTACGAAGGCGGTCGACGAGCGTTCGAATCTTCCATCCGAGTGGAGCCGTTTGATCACGACATGTACGTGGAGCGCGGAAATGCCGCAATCGCGTTGGCACAATCCGCAAAGCTTTCCGGCGCCGAGCGCACCGCTCAGTTGCAGATCGCACGAGTGATGTTCGACCTCGCACTGAAGGTTCGACCCTCCTCGCCGACCGCGCTGACATCGATCGCTCTGATCAACTTGTTCGATTCGAAGTACGACGAGGCGCTGCGATACGCCGAAGCCGCAACAAAGGCGGGCCCGAGCTACGCCGCCGGTTGGTACACCTATGCCGCTGCGCTTTCTAGAAAGAACCAAGACCCACGGATTGCTCTGCGAAAGAGCGAAGAGAATGACGCTCGAAACCTCGCAGGCGTGAGCGTTCCGACCGCAGAAGTGGCGTGGACCTACTTCAACAAATCCGGTCGCGCACCCGTGGTGACCATGCCTTCTCGGGGCTAATCAAAAGTCGCGAAGAGTGCCCCGGTTTCCGAACTCTCGGAAATCGGGGTATTCTTTCTGTTCTTCCGCGATCGTTAAGGTCGCCTATCACGGGTCGGGGCGTGGCGCAGTTTGGTAGCGCGCTTCCATGGGGTGGAAGAGGTCGCACGTTCGAATCGTGTCGCCCCGACCAGTGAACTTCCCCAAAACATTTAAGAACCCGTGGGCAACTTGCTCTTCAGGAACTCGACGACTCGTTGGAAGGGGTCGAAGCCGAACTCCTTCGCGACCGCCGGTCTCAGGTTTGAGTTCGCGTTGATATCGTAGAAGACCACCCGACCGTCCCTCGTTACCGCGTACTCGAGCCCGGCGACATCGAGGCCCCCGGCTTCGACGATCCGTTTCCCTGCTTCCACAATCGCAGCCGGCACTTCTGGATAGGCAAAAAACTCGGGAGGCTTCGTCGTTGGAATCGCGCATGCACCCTCTTCTCCGTCGCCCGGATTACACACCTCAGAAGGACAAAGATTGAAAGCACCGTGCGAGACCACTCGCATGGCGTAAAGCAGTTCACCACCCAAGAATTCCAGTCGGACAATGCCGAAATCTCGGTCGTAGTCGAGAAGCTCTTGGAGCAAGAAGAGACGGTCGGGTTGCCAGATCACGGGGTCGCTTAGAATCGTTTGCACCTCCTCGAAGTTCTCGACCTGGTAGATACGCGCCCCGCTTCCGCCCTGCTCGGGCTTAAGAAGGGCGGGCCACTGAGTCCAGTGACCTCTCACGGCGGCAATATTATTGAAAGCGATGGAACGGGGATAGTCGAGCCCAAGCGACTTAAGAAGACTTACCTGAGCCGCCTTGCTGAGCTCTAGCTGGAGCGCTTTGGATCCATTGAGAACCGGAACCCCCGCATGCTCATAGCTCTGAATGATCGAGAGTGCAAGCGGAATGGATCGGTCATTCCCGCGAACGTATCCGCTCGGACTAGCTTGGTTGAACACCAACTTCGCTGTAGGAAGGTCCGCAGGATCGAAAGAGCCGGCTTTTAAATCGAAAGCCCGATAGCTGACTCCGTTTGCCTCAAGAGCAGAAAAAAGAGGCTTCTGCCACTCAGGGTGTTCGTAGAGGACGACTAAATCAACCGGATTGCTCACTTGTCCGTATTACGCCACAAAATAGAGGCGCACTTCCTGCCAAATCTGATTCTTCCCTAACGATTGGAGTTAGCGAGGGGCTCGCCGAAGCGAATCGTTCTCTCCGATTCCCGATTTGTTACCGCTAGCGCTCTCCTCTGTTGACCCTCCACCTACGGACGATCGCTGGTGAGAAGCACCCAAAAACTGTCATTTTTACTCGGGACTTGGACGTTGTTCGATAGCGCCAAAAAACGACAAGAACAGTATAATTCAGGGGTCTTACATTTGCTTTTGGGGATTTCCATGAACAAAAGAGCCATCTTCGCCGTTGCCTTCTCGGTGCTTTCCGCCTTCTCATTTGCCGACGTTGTCGCTTTCGATTCCGCCAGCGATCCGACCTACCATATCAACTGGAATGGAGCCGATAACGGCGGAAACGGGTTCGGCAACTGGATGATCACCAACGATGATCCGCTCACGGCGGACAACTTCATCTACACATCTCGATACAACGGTTTTGGAACAAACAGCCCAAACATCGACTCTGCCGGTAAGTCGTTTGGAATCAGTTCTTGGACTGGTGGTCAAGTCCAAGTAGCGCGCCCAATTTTCGCAACCGATATCCAAAAGTTCTCTCTAGATTTCGATAACGGTGATGCCAAGTTTGGCGCACAGGTCTCTGTCGGCTTGAGGGGTTCAAACGGCTTTCAAGTGAGTCTTGGCTATCTGAGCGACCAGGCAAGCTACCGAGCGCGCATACAGACCGATACCGGGTTCTTGGGACACAATTTCAGCATTCCGTTTACCGATACCGGGCTGCATATCGAGTTCGTGAAGGTCAGCGATTTCACCCTGAAAACGGTCTTGACGGACCTCGCGACAAGCGCGACAGAGTCTTTCTCCTTCACGAGCAATTCTGTTCTGGAGTTCTCAGAGTTCTTCGCGATCTCAACGTCTGGAAACAACTCGATCAATGCTCCGCGCTACGAGCATTTCTTCAATAACTTGAAGGGCGAGACCGCCGCCACACCGGAGCCCGCTACCTTGGCCGCTCTGGGACTTGGCTTGGCGGCCATCGCTCGCCGCCGCAAGAGCTAACCATTTACGAACACCCCACTCCACGGTGGGGTGTTCGTAGAAACTTCGAATCCAAACGCGGTCTTAGTTCGCTTTTACCCGGCGATACGTACCTCGCTCTCCGCTGAGTTCAAAGGTGACCTCATCGGCTCCGCTCCAAACGAGGGTGACGGTATGGTCTGGCAAGGACACTCCGTCTTTGGTTTTGCATTCGAACATGCGAACCTTGTCCGGTTTTGCATCCCACTTCCCTGTCATCTCGATGGGCACGGGCTTTGTTTGGGCGATCGTTTTGAACGTCCCATCTTGAAGGAAGTCGGTTCGCGTTTGGATGCCCCGCTGCGAGCCCTCCCACGAGCCTACAAGGGTGGGCTTCTTGGGGTTTGCCGCAACCCACCCAATGGCAATGCCAAGGACGACGACCGAGAGACCGATCTTTACCTGCTTGAAACCTAAACTCATTTTATTTCCTCATCGCATTATGCGATATCGCACTAAATGATATCGCATAAAATAAAGACGTGGAAGACGTGCGCCAAAAGGCCCAAGAAGTTCGGAGCCATCGAGCGGGGATCACGTTTTCGCCTACGATGGTCTCGTTCGGGCTGCTCAAGGTTGCGGTGAGAAGAGCCGAGTTCGAGGTTGACAAGGAGCTTCAGTCGAAGTTAGGTATCGATCTCTCGATTGCCGAAGTTCTGTTTTGCTTCCTTCGAGAACCGATAGGCGCATCGGTCTCGCCCTCGAAGATCGCCAGTATGCTCACCCTTCCTCCGACCACCGTTACCAGTCGCCTGCGCCGACTGGAGGGATTGGGACTTGTGGTGCGCGAGACCACACCAGTAGACAGGCGAGCCCTGAATGCGCAGCTGACGGAAGACGGAGAGCGAACGCTCATCGAGGCGGCGAACGTGTACGCCGATGTCATCAACCGAACTTTCGATCCTTCCGAGGTCACCGCTTCGCTCCCCATCAACGAGGGGTGAAAAAGTGTGATTCATCGTTCGATCATCCGGGCAAACCTGCAAAAATACTTGCATGCCCGTTTGCTTCGATATTGGCAATGTTCTGGTGAAGGCCGTCCATACCTGGAGAAGGCCCGTGGAGAAGCTAGGACTGACCCTGGGGCATCCTGAGCACTTGGAAGAGAGCGTCTTTGCTATTCCAACCTATGTTCCGATGGAAGCAAAGCAAGTTTCGGTAGCCGACTATCTGCAATCGCTAGTGGACTACCTGGGACTGCCCAACCTCGAGACGGCTCAGCGGCTTCACGAGGCGATCCTTGAAGACGAATTCCCTGGGGTTTACGAGATCGTTCAAGAACTCCACGCTAAGGGCATTGAAACGGCTTGCCTAAGCAATAACAACCCGATTCACTGGGATTGGCTTACCAAGAATGGTCCATTCCCGGCGGTTATTGCTTTGCAAAGGAAGTTCTCCAGCTACGAGATTGGGATCAACAAGCCCGATCCCGCCATCTTTCGGTACGTGGTAGAGAGCACAGGTTGGCAGCCCTCAGAAATTGTTTACTTTGACGACGCACCCAAAAACGTCGATGCCGCGTTGAAGCAGGGTTGGAACGCCCATCCAATCGATCCTAGCGGTGACGTTGCCTCGCAGATACGTGCCGGTTTAAGCGGGATTCTTTAACGAATCGCCTAAACTTGCAGGAACTCGCGGATGTGCTTGACAATCCGAGCACCCGCTGATCCGTCGCCATAAGGGCTCGCCGCTTTTGCCATGGAAGCATAAGCCTGGGGGTCCTCGAGGAGTCGAATCGCTTCTTCGTACACCACGTTTCCATCGGTTCCCACCAACTTGGCGCAGCCTGCGTCCACTCCTTCGGGTCGTTCGGTGGTTGTTCGGAGTACAAGAACCGGGATACCAAAAGCCGGGGCCTCCTCTTGCACGCCTCCGGAGTCGGAAAGGATGAGCGTTGCTCGCTGCATTAGTTTGACGAAGCTCTCGTACTCAGGCGGCTCGATGAGCTGAATGCGATCATGCCCGCCAAGCTCGGCTTGCAAGACTTCTCGAACAATGGGGTTTCGGTGCATGGCTACCACAAGGCGAGTGTCTTCATACCGATCCACCAGCTTGCGAACGTTGCTTGCGACATCGCGCATCGGCTCACCCCAGTTCTCGCGACGGTGCATCGTCATGAGAAGAACCCGGCCTGGGTGATCAGGAAGCCACGTTTGTTCTCGCTTGGCGGCAACCATCTTGACGGCGTCGATGCCGGTGTTCCCGGTGACAAAGATTTTGCGATCCGGGACGTGTTCCCTTTTCAGATTTGCCGCCGACCATTCGGTGGGAGCGTAGTGGTGCTCGGCGAAGAGTGCGACGGCTTGTCGGTTGAACTCTTCTGGAAAGGGGTTGTGTACGTTGTGAGTTCTCAGGCCTGCTTCGATATGCCCAAAAGGAACCTGTGCGTAGAAGGCCATAAGTCCAGCAAGGAATGTGGTGGTGGTGTCGCCCTGGGCCAGGAGGAATTGCGGCTTCACCGATTCAATCGCCTCTCCTAGCGCTAAGGACATTCGGCCGGTCATCTCTGAAAGAGACTGGCCCGGCTTCATGAGGTTCAGCTCGATTTGGGGTTGCACCTCGAAGGTGGCGAACACTTGGTCCAGCATCTCCCGGTGTTGCCCGGTGGAAATCAAGACGGTTTCCACTTCTGAAACCTGTTGCAAAGCCAAAACCACGGGCATGGTTTTGATGGCGTCGGGGCGAGTGCCAACTACCAGAGCGACTTTTGGTTTGCTCATCTTGTGCTTCCGTCTGCGTGAAAGAGGGTCTTTTCCACCAAAGCGCAAAGAAGGTGATACAGAGCGATATGCGACTCCTGAATGTGCTGAGTGTTTCCGCTTGGAACGGCCAAAAGAACGTCGCTCAGTTCGGCGAGTTTTCCGCCGCCATCGCCGGTAAACGAGATCACCTTGACGCCACGGGTCTTTGCTTCCTCGGCTGCCTTTACGACGTTTTTGGAGTTGCCCGAAGTGCTGAATCCGATCAGAACGTCACCTGGGTTTCCGAACGCTTCCACCTGCCTGGAGAAGACCTCGTCGAAGTGAAAATCATTCGCTCGGGCGGTGATAGTCGACGTATCTGCAGCCAGCGAAATGGCGGGGAGAGCTCTTCTTCGGAAGGTTGCCGAGAGTGTGCTGACGAATTCGGCGGCGAGGTGCTGAGCGTCGGCAGCGCTGCCACCGTTCCCGCAAAGAAGGAGCTTGCCACCCGTAGCGTAACATTCCGCGACCATCGCCACCGCGTCTAGCAGCGCCTGTTTGCAGACCTCTAGAGTGAGCGACTTCACTCGAATCGACTCTTGGAAGTGAGAATCGATGAGGGATGGGAATTCGCTTTGCGGAGAAGGAACGGAACTGCTCATTGTTTCAGCTAACCGAAATGGCTTGAGTCGGTCTCCAGTAAGTTTGGCAGGTTCGCCACAGAATCGATGATCGCCCAGGGCTGAAAGGTGAGTTCGGCTTCGGTTTTTGCGCCGTAGCCCGTGCGAACAAGGACATCTTTCCCGCCAAGGTTTCGCCCCAATTGGAGATCAGATGACTTGTCTCCCACATAGACAGCCGACTCGGGTTGAAAGCCAAACTTTGCCGCCGCTTCCAAGACCAAGCCGGGAGCAGGTTTGCGAGTTTGAGATTCTCCCTCCGGTCCATCTGGGGAGACGTACCAGCCTGCAATGGCAACGCCGCTCTTGGCGAGGAGGGTATCGATCCTATCGTTCACCGCTTCGACGTCGGAGAGGGTGAACATTCCTCTAGCTACGCCCGACTGGTTGGTGACGACCACAAAAATCCATCCTCTCGCAGCCAGGGCATTGAGCGCATCGGCAATGCCAGGAATGAGCTCCACAAGGTCAGGATCGGCGAGGTAATGCTTCTCGACAATGAGCGTCCCATCGCGATCGAGAACCAGAACCTTTGGCGAATCCATCCCGCCCGAAGTTTACGATGTTTTTGATTCGTGAACGTACGGACGCTGCGCTCGGCAGACCGACAGACGAACTGGCATACTGTAAATGCGCCCGGTAAACGGTGGGCCCGTCGCCGAGATTCGGCAAGGCAGGATGCATTTTGAAACGCCGCACAAAGATTGTTTGCACACTTGGCCCCGCAGTTGACTCGAAAGAAAAGATCAAACAGCTGATCGATGCCGGAATGAACGTGGCTCGATTGAACTGTAGTCACGGCGATTGGGAAGCGAAACAACGATGGATTGGCTGGATTCGCGAGTTGTCTCCGATCCACTCTCCGGTGGCCATCCTAGCCGACCTCCAAGGTCCCAAGTTTCGCGTCGGTGATATCCCCGGTGGGTCCATTGATCTGGTGACGGGGCAATCCATTCCGGTAGGACTCAACAAAGATGTGCCTATCAACCAGTCCGAGATTCTGGCTGCGATGGAACCCGGTGGTCGACTATTGCTTGGTGACGGAGAGATCGAAATCAAAATCACCTCCGGAGAGAAAGGCGAGTTTGTTGGGAAAGTTGTGACGGGCGGAACGCTGAAGAGCAAGAAGGGCGTGACCCTCGTCGGAAAGGTGTTCGACGTACCCGCGCTGACCTCCAAGGATATTGATGACGCGGTTCAGGCCAAGCTCGCGGGGTGCGATTTCATTGCGCTTAGCTACGTGAAGTCGGCGCTGGATATTCGAGAGCTACGGCGGTTTCTTGATCACATTGATGCGGAGATGCGGATCTGTGCAAAGATCGAGACGCGTGAGGCTATCAAGGATCTTGACGACATCTTGAAGATGGTCGATATCATCATGGTTGCCCGCGGCGACATGGGCTTGCAGATGGAAATTGAATCTGTGCCCGCCGCGCAGAAGGCAATCATTGAGAAGTGCAGCCTAGCCGGTAAGCCCGTGATCACCGCCACGCAGATGCTGGAAAGCATGGTCAACAATCCTCGCCCTACACGGGCAGAGGCGAGCGATGTGTTCAACGCGATTCTGGATGGCACCGATGCGGTGATGCTCAGCGGCGAAACGGCAGCAGGTAGCTATCCCATCGAGTGCGTCAAGACGATGGCGAAGATCGCCGAGGCGGCAGAGGAAGTGATTGCGAGTCACCCCGATTACGTGGTCGCTCCAAAGGTCGATCCCACCGTGGATGCAGTGGTGAACGCAGTCGGCAGTCTTGAGCGTGAGATGAAGCCAAAGGCGATCGTTTGCGCGTCGAGCAGTGGGCAAACGCCACGACTGATCTCGAAGTATCGACCTAAGGCCCCGATTCTCTGCGCAAGCTGGCAGAAGCAGACGCTTGCGTACATGGCGGTGGTCTGGGGGGTTGATACGGTTTATATCGAGGGCGTGAGCGATATGGAGAACAATCTCGATCGCTCGGTGGAAGCTTTCATGAAGCTGAAGAAACTTCGTATCGGCGATCGGTACATCTACACCGCGGGCTTTCCTGCTGGAACTCCGGGCAGCACGAACCTGATTCTTACTCAGACTCTGAAATAGGTCTGGTCTAAAACAACAGAGGCGCAGGAGATTCCTGCGCCTCCGTTGTTTTCGCGAAAGGGTTTGTTACTTGTTCTTTCGTCGGCGAATGAGAGCGAGCGCACCAACGCTGAGAGCAGCGATCGAAGCAGGCTCTGGAACCACGTTCGGGCTGGTGATGTACAACGTGTTACCGCCTCCGGGAAGATTCTGGCTGAAGCGGACGTGGTAGCCAAGTGCTTCTTCCGAACCGTTCAGAGTTGAGAAGGTGAACGTCTTGCTTTGACCGGGAGTGAGACCTGTGTTGGGATTCGTTTTGAATCCAAAGATGCCGCCTTGACCGCTCGTGCTACTGTCGAAGTTCCACACTCCGGTGTTGGCACCGGTTGCACTTAGGTCGTCGTTGTCGTCCAGCAACCAAACGCCAAAGACGTCGGTGACTTGGTAAGTCGTGGCGCCAATTTTAACCGAGGGGCTCAGCCCCACCGCAACGTCGACGGTGTTGCCCGACTTCGATCCGATGAGGTAATTGATCGAATCGACGACAACGAACGAAGAGCGGCTTTGAGCCGAGCTAATGCCAACGAGAAGAGCCGCACCGAGCGTCAAGGATGATTTCAGATTCATTTTGCCCACTTTCAATGGAAACATGTGCGGTGAAGCACAGGT